>NZ_JBHYUG010000042.1:0-4683 GCF_042749375.1 Streptomyces sp. NPDC059477
CACCTTCCACTCCTGGCGCCTGTGGGTGTTGGGGTGGGGGGCCCCCCCCCCCCCCCCCCGCGCGCCCCCCCCCCCGCCCCCCGCCCCCCCCCCCACGGCCCGCATCGGCCCACCGATCAGACGGCCCGAGCCCACCGGCCACGCAGGCCCACCACCGAACAGCCCACGCAGGCCGACCACCGGACAGCCCGCCGGCCACCCACCAGACGGCTCGCCTGGACCCACCCGCGTCAGCCCACCGGCCCGCATCAGCCGTCGCCGCCCGACCCGCAGAAACCAACTAGCGCCAAGCCCGCGCATCCGGCAAACCGACGCCATCCGGCCAGCCGCCCGCCCGCATCACCCCACCGCCAGCACCACCGCGAGCAGCACCACACCCACCGCGACCGGCCCGGCGATCTCGTAGGCCCACCGCGTGCCGACCTCACCCTGCGCGGACGCGGCCTTCTCCCGGGACTCCAGGATCTGCCGCAGCTCGGCCATGATCCGGTCGCCCTCGGCCAGCCCGGAGCCGTCGTCCGCGTCGGCCCCGCCATAACCACCGAGCCCGGCACCGAACAGCCCGCCGCGCACCTTCCGGCCGCTGGCCGCCGCCTCTCGCTCGGCCCGGCGCCGGTCCTCACGCCGGGCGGCCCGCTTGCGCCCGCGCAGCGACACCGGGATCGCCCACAGCTGGAACTTCGTGCCGGAGTTGGCGATGACCTCATTGGTGTACCCGGACCGCAGCGAGGCGACCTCGCCCCAGGGCAGCACGATCACGCGCAGCGGATTGCGCACCCGCAGCCGGTCCTCCCCCGCGTACACCGCGGGCCGCAGGGTGAAGGCGGCGACGACCGGCACCAGGATCAGCAGCACGGCAAGGGCCAGCCACCGGGTACGCCCTTCACCGTTGACGATCGCATCGACACCGAGCCAGCCCGCAAGGCCAAGCACCAGAGTGCCCCCCACCAGGGCCATGGGGGAACGGTAGATGCGGTCATTGACTGAGCTCATACGAGAGATTCTGCCTCACAAGAAACAACCCGCACCCGACCCCCCAGCCAGCCCCCCTCCCCCCCAGGGGCGCGGGGAACTGCGCGACAAGCCCCAGACGACCCGCACCCACAAACCCACGCCCCCACGCCCCCACACCCCACCCCACAAGAGCCCCACACCGGGGTGTACAGCCGCTACGCGCGTAGATATGCTCGTCTGGTGACCATGCCCACCTCGGTACCCACACTCACGGACGTGGCAGCCTCGAACAGCACGCTGCGCCGCTTCCTGCACGGCCTCCCCGGCGTCGACGCGGTCGGCCTGGAGGCGCGTGCCGCCTCCCTCGGGACCCGCTCGATCAAGACGACCGCCAAGGCGTACGCCATCGACCTCGCCATCTCGATGGTCGACCTGACGACACTGGAAGGCGCCGACACCCCCGGCAAGGTCCGGTCCCTCGGCGCCAAGGCCGTCCGCCCCGACCCCACGGACCGCACGGCCCCGGCCACGGCCGCGGTCTGCGTCTACCCCGACATGGCCGCCGTCGCCAAGGAGGCCGTCGCGGGCTCCGGCGTCAAGGTCGCCTCCGTGGCCACCGCCTTCCCGGCCGGACGCGCCGCGCTCTCCGTGAAGCTCGCGGACGTGCGCGAGGCGGTCGCGGCGGGCGCCGACGAGATCGACATGGTCATCGACCGCGGCGCCTTCCTCGCGGGCCACTATCTGAAGGTGTACGAGGAGATCACCGCCGTGAAGGAGGCGTGCGGCACGGCCCGCCTCAAGGTCATCTTCGAGACCGGCGAGCTGTCGACGTACGACAACATCCGCCGCGCGAGCTGGCTCGGCATGCTGGCGGGAGCGGACTTCATCAAGACCTCCACCGGCAAGGTCGCGGTCAACGCCACCCCCGCCAACACCCTCCTCATGCTGGAGGCGGTCCGCGACTTCCGCGCGCAGACCGGCGTACAGGTGGGCGTGAAACCGGCCGGAGGCATCCGTACCAGCAAGGACGCGATCAAGTTCCTGGTGCTGGTCAACGAGACGGCGGGCCCGGACTGGCTGGACAGCCACTGGTTCCGCTTCGGCGCCTCCTCGCTCCTCAACGACCTGCTGATGCAGCGCCAGAAGCTGGCCACCGGCCGCTACTCCGGCCCCGACTACGTGACGGTGGACTGATCATCATGGCTTCCGTATTCGAGTACGCACCGGCACCCGAGTCCCGGACGATCGCCGACATCGCCCCCTCCTACGGCCTGTTCATCGACGGCGAGTTCACGGACGCGGCGGACGGCAAGGTCTTCAAGACGGTCAGTCCCAGCACGGAGGAAGTGCTCTCCGAGATCGCCCAGGCCGGTCCCGAGGACGTCGACCGCGCGGTGCGGGCGGCCCGCAAGGCGTTCGAGAAGTGGTCGGCACTGCCCGGCGCCGAGCGCGGGAAGTATCTGTTCCGGATCGCCCGGATCATCCAGGAGCGCAGCCGTGAGCTGGCGGTCCTGGAGACCTTGGACAACGGCAAGCCCATCAGGGAGACCAGGGACGCGGACCTGCCCCTGGTGGCCGCGCACTTCTTCTACTACGCGGGCTGGGCGGACAAACTGGACCACGCGGGCTTCGGCCCGAATCCCCTCCCCCTGGGCGTGGCGGGCCAGGTCATCCCCTGGAACTTCCCCCTGCTGATGCTGGCGTGGAAGATCGCCCCGGCGCTCGCGACCGGCAACACGGTCGTGCTGAAGCCGGCCGAGACCACCCCCCTCTCGGCCCTCTTCTTCGCGGACATCTGCCGCCAGGCGGGCCTGCCGAAGGGCGTCGTCAACATCCTGCCCGGGTACGGCGACGCGGGCGCCGCCCTGGTGGCCCACCCGGACGTGAACAAGGTGGCCTTCACCGGCTCCACGGCCGTCGGCAAGGAGATCGCCCGCACGCTCGCGGGCACGGACAAGAAGCTCACCCTCGAACTGGGCGGCAAGGGCGCCAACATCGTCTTCGACGACGCCCCGATCGACCAGGCCGTCGAGGGCATCGTCACCGGCATCTTCTTCAACCAGGGCCAGGTCTGCTGCGCGGGCAGCCGCCTCCTGGTCCAGGAGTCGATCCAGGACGAGTTGCTGGACTCCCTCAAGCGCCGCCTGTCCACCCTGCGCCTGGGCGACCCCCTGGACAAGAACACGGACATCGGCGCGATCAACTCCGCCGAGCAGCTGGCCCGTATCACCGCGCTCGCCGAGACCGGCGAGGCGGAGGGCGCGACCCGCTGGACGGCCCCGTGCGATCTCCCCTCCTCGGGCTACTGGTTCGCCCCGACACTCTTCACGAATGTCACGCAGGCCCACACCATCGCCCGCGACGAGATCTTCGGCCCGGTCCTGTCGGTTCTCTCCTTCCGCACCCCGGACGAGGCCGTGGCCAAGGCGAACAACACGCAGTACGGCCTGTCCGCGGGCATCTGGACGGAGAAGGGCTCACGCATCCTCGCGGTCGCGAGCAAGCTCCGCGCGGGCGTGATCTGGTCCAACACCTTCAACAAGTTCGACCCGACGTCGCCGTTCGGCGGCTACAAGGAGTCGGGCTTCGGCCGCGAGGGCGGCCGGCACGGCCTGGAGGCATACCTCGCCCCGTCGAACCCGAAGGGTGAGCGCTGAAATGAGCACTGTTGATCGCCTGTCCGTCTTCAAGACCTACAAGCTGTACGTCGGCGGGAAGTTCCCGCGTTCCGAGAGCGGCCGGGTGTACGAGGTGACCGACTCGAAGAGCAAGTGGCTGGCGAACGCACCCCTGGCCTCCCGCAAGGACGCCCGGGACGCGGTGGTGGCCGCCCGCAAGGCGTTCGGCGCCTGGTCCGGCGCCACCGCCTACAACCGCGGCCAGATCCTCTACCGCGTGGCGGAGATGCTGGAGGGCCGCAGGGAGCAGTTCGTCCGGGAGGTCGCCGAGGCCGAGGGCATCTCGAAGTCCAAGGCGGCGACGGCGGTGGACGCGGCCATCGACCGCTGGATCTGGTACGCGGGCTGGACCGACAAGATCGCCCAGGTGACCGGCGGCGCCAACCCGGTGGCGGGCCCGTACTTCAACCTGTCCTCCCCCGAACCCACAGGCGTGGTCGCTGTCGTGGCCCCCCAGGACTCCTCGTTCCTGGGCCTGGTCTCGGTACTGGCCCCGGTGATCGCCACCGGCAACACGGCGGTGGTGGTGGCCAGCGAGAACTCCCCGCTCCCGGCGCTGTCCCTGGCCGAGGTCCTGGCCACCTCCGACGTCCCCGGCGGAGTGGTCAACATCCTCTCCGGCCGTACGCCGGAGATCGCCACGCCCCTGGCCTCCCACCAGGACGTCAACGCGATCGACCTGGCGGGCGCGGACGCGCCGCTGGCCAAGGACCTGGAGATCGCGGCGGCCGACAACCTCAAGCGAGTCCTGCGTCCACAGCCTGTGGACGACTGGACCCCGACCCCGGGCACCGACCGCATGACGGCGTTCCTGGAGACGAAGACGGTATGGCACCCGACGGGAGCGCTGGGCGCGGCGGGTTCGTCGTACTAGACGCCGTACAGGGCCTCGTACCGGACCCCGTACGGGACCTCGTACGGGACCTCGTACGGGACAAGGACCGCACCCGTGGCCGCGATGGGGCCGAGGGGACCCATCCGGCACGTCCCCCCAACCCCCCCCAAGCCCCCCCGAAACTCCCCCCCCCACGCCGACGACCCCCCCACCGGG
>NZ_JBHYUG010000042.1:4693-20965 GCF_042749375.1 Streptomyces sp. NPDC059477
TCCGCCCCGCGGCGGGGCCCGCGTAGGGGACCGGCTTCGGCCACTGGCCCGCACGCGGGCGCGCTGGCCGTCATGCGCCGGCGGGGCGCCAGCTCCCGCCAACCCGCACTAGCCCCCCAGCAACTGCCCCACCACGGGCAGACTCCCCACCGACGGAGCCTGGGCGATCGGCCCCGTCAGCATCTTCGACGTGACCGGCTGGAAGTCGGCGAGCTGCGTCCCCACCCCGTTGTCGAGAGGATCGACCCCCGTCCCCGCCAGCGGATTCGGCTTGAGCCCGGCCACCGGCCCGGTCACATACGGCAGGACGCCGATGGCCGCGGCGAGCCCCGCCTGAGGATCGATGTTGCCCAGCGAGGTCGGACGCGTACGCATCACATCGACCACCGGCTCACCGTCGGCCGCGGCGGCGGCACCCGAGGCCGCGCCGACGGCCGCTCCCGCCAAAGCCAGCACAGCGAGCGAATTCTGGCGTAGGGACACCACTGCCACCTTTCACACACATCACATGAGGTCACACATCACACGAGGTAACCATTTCAACACAAAGGGTAGTTGAGATGTGACGCGCGCTTCAAAGCCGACCCGCGGTCTCGTGGGGCGGCCACCCCATGCCGCACACTGAGGTCCCGTGAGTTCCCATCCGCCCATACCCACCCGGGTCGTGCTGCTCTGCGGCCCGTCCGGCTCCGGCAAGTCCCTTCTCGCCCAGCGCTCCGGCCTCCCGGTGCTGCGCCTGGACGACTTCTACAAGGAGGGTGACGACCCGACGCTGCCGCTGGTGGCGGGAAGCTCCGACATCGACTGGGACCACCCCGGCTCCTGGGACGCCGACGCGGCCGTCAGCGCGATCACCGCCCTGTGCCGCACGGGCCGTACGTCCGTACCGGTCTACGACATCGCGCGCAGCGCCCGCACGGGCGAGGACAGCGTGGACATCGGCCGCACCCCGCTGTTCGTGGCGGAGGGCGTCTTCGCCGCCGAGATAGTGCGGCGCTGCCGGGACCTCGGGGTCCTCGCCGACGCGCTCTGCCTGAACCGCGGCCCGGTCAGGACGTTCCGCCGCCGCTTCCTGCGCGATCTCAAGGAGGGCCGCAAGTCCGTGGCGTTCCTGCTGCGCCGCGGCTGGCGGCTGATGCGCGCCGAGCGCTCGATCATCACCCGCCAGACCGGCCTCGGCGCCCACCCCTGCGACCGCGACGAGGCGATGGGCCGCCTGGCGGCAGCGGCGGCGGGCCGCTGCACCAGGGCCCGCAGCACACCGTAGGAGCGCCGCAGCACACCGCGGAGCGCCGCCGATCACGTGGAGCGCGGGCCGTACGGCAGGAACCGGACAACAGAAAGCGGGACTGGATGGACCCCCCGGCCCTCCAGTCCCGCTCTCTGTGGTGCTCCCCCCGTGTTCCCCCGTGTCCCCCTTCTCTCTTTTCTTGCTACCCCCGTAGCTCCCCCGTACTTTCCCCCGTGCTTCCCCCCCCAGGGTCCATGCAGCGCCAGGTGCTTCCCCCGGACCCCGTAGACAAGACCCCCGTACCGTCCCCCTGATACACCCCCCGGGGAACTTTTTTCTTTCTTCCCCCCGAACCTTCGAGTGACCGGTCAGGCGACCAGTTCGCCGAAGGCGTCCTCCTGGTCACGGCCGAAGCTCAGGACCTCGTCGTCGCGCAGCCGGCGCAGCGAGCGCCAGATGCTGGACTTGACCGTGCCCACACTGATGTCGAGGATCTCCGCGATCTCCGGGTCCGTGCGGCCCTCGTAGTAGCGCAGGACCAGCATGGTGCGCTGGAGTTCCGGCAGCCGGGTGAGCGCCTGCCACAGGACCGCGCGCAGTTCGGTGCCGCGCATCGCGTCCGTGTCGCCGGGCGTCTCCGGCAGTTCCTCGGTCGGGTACTCGTTGAGCTTGCGGCGGCGCCACGCGCTGATGTGCAGGTTCGTCATGGTCCGGCGGAGGTATCCGCCGACCGCCGCCTTGTCACTGATCCGGTCCCAGGCCCGGTACGTCGAGAACAGCGCGCTCTGCAACAGATCCTCGGCCTCGAACCGGTCACCGGTGAGGTGGTACGCGGTGGCGTACAGGGAGGCGCGGCGCTCCTGGACGTAGGCGGTGAACTCCACCTCCGACACCGAGCGCCGCTCCCCCGATCCCTCCCTGTACGCGTCCCCCCCGTGCGCCTCCCCCGTGAAGGCGTCAACCACCGTCATATAGACGGTGTGCTGACGCCCGGCGCCGCGAGCGCACCCCCGCCCACCCGTGACGCCGGACTTCTCGGAACCCCGGCCCCCGTTCACGTCGTGCAGACGCGTGACCACTGCGCTGGTGCTGGTGCCGTGCAGCGTGTTCATCTCGCGCCCCCCGTCGTGGACTTCCGGTGTTCGGCCCTCGGTGTCCGACCCGGCCGGGCCGGACTCCTGTGCTCGTGCCGAGAAGCTTGCCCCGGCACTTTCATCGCTGTGTCCGCCGACTGTCACAGACCTGCAACAGGGGGCTGTGACCGTGACTTCCAAGATCACGCACAGGGTTCAGGTATGCGTCCCCCACGCCCTCTCCACGGTTGATCCGCACCCACAGGTCGAACACCGCACCCTCCATGGGCCAGAATGAGCCCCGTGCCTTCCCTGTTGCTGATCGAGGACGACGACGCCATCCGGACGGCCCTGGAGCTCTCACTGACGCGCCAGGGACACCGGGTGGCGACCGCTGCCAGCGGTGAGGACGGTCTGAAACTGCTCCGTGAGCAGCGGCCGGACCTGATCGTGCTGGATGTGATGCTGCCCGGGATCGACGGCTTCGAGGTGTGCCGGCGGATCCGGCGCACCGACCAGCTGCCGATCATCCTGCTGACCGCGCGCAGCGACGACATCGACGTGGTGGTCGGTCTGGAGTCCGGTGCCGATGACTATGTGGTCAAACCCGTGCAGGGCCGGGTGCTGGACGCCCGGATCCGCGCGGTCCTGCGCCGCGGCGAGCGGGAGGCGAACGACGCGGCGACCTTCGGCAGCCTGGTCATCGACCGGGCCGCGATGACCGTCACCAAGAACGGCGAGGATCTCCAGCTCACCCCGACCGAGCTGCGGCTGCTCCTCGAACTGAGCCGGCGGCCCGGTCAGGCCCTCTCCCGCCAGCAGCTGCTGCGCCTGGTGTGGGAGCACGACTACCTGGGCGACTCGCGGCTGGTGGACGCCTGTGTGCAGCGGCTGCGCGCCAAGGTCGAGGACGTGCCGTCCTCCCCGTCGCTGATCCGTACCGTACGAGGTGTCGGCTACCGGCTGGATCCGCCTCAGTGACCCAGCGGGAACGGGGGGTCCGCGGCTGGGCCGCGGCGCGCAGGGCGGTGCTGTCCGGGCTGCGCTTCACCAGTCTGAGGCTGCGCCTGGTGGTGGTCTTCGGGCTGGTGGCGCTGACCGCCGCGGTGTCGGCGTCGGCGATCGCCTACTGGCTGAACCGCGAGGCGGTGCTCACCCGCACCCAGGACGCGGTGCTGCGCGACTTCCAGCAGGAGATGCAGAACCGGGCCGGTTCGCTGCCCGAGCAACCGGGCCAGGCCGAGTTGCAGCTCACCGCGAGCCAGATGGCCGGCAACAGCAGCCAGCGCTTCACCGTGCTGCTGGTCGCGGAGAACGTCCAGGGCCGGACCGTGTCCGGCAGCTCCGGCGGGCTGAGCGGCTTCAGCCTCCAGGACGTGCCCGAGTCGCTGCGTACGGCGGTGGACAAGCGCCAGCCGGTCGGCGACGGCAATACGGCCCCGTACCACCTGTACTGGCAGCGGATCGTGGACGACGGCACGCCCTATCTGGTGGCCGGGACGCGGGTGATCGGCGGTGGGGCGACCGGGTACATGCTCAAGTCGCTGGAGCCGGAGGCGAAGGATCTCAACTCGCTGGCCTGGTCGCTGGGGATCGCCACCGGGCTGGCGCTGATCGGCTCGGCGCTGCTGGCGCAGGCCGCGGCCACGACCGTGCTCAAGCCGGTGCAGCGGCTGGGGGTGGCCGCGCGGCGGCTCGGCGAGGGCCGGCTGGACACCAGGCTGCGGGTGTCCGGGACCGATGAACTGGCGGATCTGTCGCGGACCTTCAACAAGGCGGCCGAGGCGCTGGAGAAGCGGGTGGACGACATGGCCGCCCGTGACGAGGCGTCCCGCCGGTTCGTCGCCGACATGAGCCATGAGCTGCGTACGCCGCTGACCGCGATCACCGCCGTCACCGAGGTGCTGGAGGAGGAGCTGGACTCCGAGAGCGGCGGCCTCGACCCGATGATCGAACCGGCGGTACGGCTGGTGGTGAGCGAGACACGCCGGCTGAACGACCTGGTGGAGAACCTGATGGAGGTCACCCGCTTCGACGCGGGCACCGCCCGGCTGGTGCTGGACGACGTGGACGTCGCCGACCAGATCACCGCCTGTATCGACGCCCGTGCCTGGCTGGACGCGGTGGACCTGGACGCCGAGCGCGGCATCCACGCCCGGCTCGACCCGCGCCGCCTGGACGTGATCCTCGCCAACCTGGTCGGCAACGCCCTCAAGCACGGCGGCTCCCCGGTACGGGTGTCGGTGCGTGTGGAGCACACCGGGGGCGAGGAGGTGGTGATCCGGGTGCGCGACCACGGTCCCGGCATCCCAAAGGACGTCCTTCCGCACGTCTTCGACCGCTTCTACAAGGCGAGCGCCTCCCGCCCGCGCTCCGAGGGCAGCGGCCTGGGTCTGTCCATCGCCCTGGAGAACGCCCACATCCACGGCGGCGAGATCACCGCCGAGAACTCCCCCGAGGGCGGCGCCGTGTTCACCCTGCGGCTGCCGCAGGACAGCACGGAGGTGGCGCTGGCGGACGAGGAAGAGCGCCCGCGCGAGAACGGGACCGAGAAATGAGCGCACGACGCCCCCTGCTGTCCCTCCTGTCCCTTCCAGCGCTGGCCGCGCTGCTGACGGGCTGCGGGATACGGGCGACGGAGGTGCCGACGGACTTCGGGGCGGCCCCCTCGCGGGCGCACTGCTCGCTCACCGGGGAGGAGGTCACCTCGCGGACCGCCCTGGGCTTCCCGGCGCAGTTGTTCCTGCTGTGCGGGTCCTCGCTGGTACCGCTGGACCGGCTGGTGGAGATCTCGCCGGACGCGATGGCGGCGCCCCGGCGGGTCCAGGTCGCGCAGGGCCTCCTGGACCAGCTCGCGCAGCCGCCGACGGCCGCCGAGAAGGAGGCCGGCTACACGACGGACGTCCGTTACGGCCTGGTGGTGACCGGCCCGCAGGGCGACGACCCCGACGACACCCTGCGCCTCAGCGTGCCCCCCACCGACCTCACCACCTACGGCCTCGCCCAGATCGTCTGCACCTTCTCCGACTCCGAGGCCGCCGAGGGCGACGGCTCGGTCATCCTGGGCGGCCCGCACGGCACCCCCCTACGCCGCTACGAATGCACCGACGAGGTCCGCAACAGCCCCGCCGCCCAGGACCCCCCGTCGGAAGAAGTGACGGCGAGCTGAGACAGCCGGGCGGAGGACTTCTGGGCGGGGCGGCTCGGATGGGGGAAGTTCCGGGCGGGCCGGGAAACTGTGCGATGGGCGCGAGCACCGACGCCCCAAGGGGCGCGGGGAACTGCGCGACCAGCCCCCACCCACCCGCACCTGGCAAACCAGATGGATCACCCCCCGCCTTCTCCGTAAAACACCCCACACCGATGTGTCGTACACCTCACCCCCCGCTCCCCCACCCCCACGGAACCGATCCCACCGCCCCCCGCGTCTAGGGGATCGTGCAGCGTCAAGGCTCGATGGGCGGCGGCAGCAGCTCCCGCATCCGGGCGACAGGAGCCGTCCTCCTCGTCGCACACCTCGCGTTCGTCGGATGGCTGACGCTGCGTCCACTGGACGTCCCCTGGGTCGCGCCCGCCAATCTCCACCCGCTCGCCGGCATCCGTGCCGACCTCGCGCTGGGCTGGCCGCAGGCCGCATGGCGCATCGGCGAGAGCACGGCACTGCTGGCCCCCCTGGGCGTCCTGCTGCCGGCGGTGGGCGGACGCCTGTACGTCTCCCCGCTCGCGTCGCTGCTGCGCACCATCGCCGCCGGAACCCTGATCTCGCTGGGCATCGAACTGCTCCAGACCGGGGTCCCCGGCCAGGTGACGGACGTCGATTCGCTGCTGCTGAACACCGCCGGGGTGCTGCTGGCGCACGTCGCGATCGTCCCGGCGGCCCGCGCGTCGCTGCGCCGCCGCGCCGCGCGCCCGCCGCTCCGACCAGGGGTCGAGGGCGGTGCCCTCCCCCAGGACGAGGCGGCTCAGGGTCGTACCCCGACGATTCCCAGGGTCGGGGTCGCCCCGTAGAGCGACGCTTGGGCGGGTTCGTCTTCGTACGGTGGAGCACAAGATGAGGCCCGTATCGAGGGCCCGTTGCGACGCTCGCGAAGGAGCAGCCATGTCCCGCCTCGCCCGCCCCACCAACGGCCGCGTCATCGGCGGTGTGTGCGCCGCGCTGGCCCGGCGCTTCGGCAGGTCCGCGACGACCATACGTGTGATCTTCCTGGTGTCCTGTCTGGTGCCGGGCCCGCAGTTCCTGATCTACCTCGCCCTGTGGATGCTCTTCCCGTCGGAGGAGAAGGCGGCCCGTACGGCCTGGTGAGCGCGGGGCTCCCGGCGGGCGTGCGGAAACGCCGCCGGGGCGCACTCCACATGACGTGGGGTGCGCCCCGGCGGTCGGGGATCGGCGGGCGGCCGGGTCAGCCCAGCGGGATCCCGTTCAGCGGCAGACCGTGCGTGGGCAGGCCCTTGACCGGGAGACCGCCGAGCAGACCGGCGGCGGGCTGGGTCGGGCCCTTGGCGAGCACGCTCTGGGCGGCCGGCTGGGCGGCGGCGAGGCCGGTGCCGAGCGCGTTCTGACCCTGGTGCAGGGCCTCGCCGGCACCGGGCAGCACCTGGGCGATGTTCTCGGCGGGGAGGGTGCGGGTGACGGTGTCCAGCGCCTGCGTGGCGTCGGGAAGGGCTGCCGGGGCGGCGTTGGCGGCACCGGCGCCGGTGGCGGCGAAGGCGGCACCGAGAGCGGCGACACCGAGGGTCTTGGCAGCAGACTGCTTCATCGTGAATGCGTCCTTGAAATGAACGGAACAGGGATCGAGAGCGGTCCCCGAACGTAAACACGCGGACCCCCCGGCCGCAAACATCGAAATGCGGACGAGTGGTGAACACCCGCCCGCATTCCGGGACCCACAGGGTCCCCCGTTCAGCCCTGACCGTCGGTGGAACCGCTGGTGGAGGCGGTCTGCCGGAACAGCCATTCGGATTTCAGCTCGGCGTAACCGGGCTTGATCACGTCATTGATCATCGCCAGTCGTTCATCGAAAGGAATGAATGCTGACTTCATAGCATTGACGGAGAACCACTGCATGTCATCGAGCGTGTATCCGAATGCCTCGACGAGGTGCTCGAATTCCCGGCTCATGCTGGTGCCGGACATCAGACGATTGTCGGTGTTGACGGTGGCGCGGAAGTGCAGTCGCCGCAGCAGGCCGATGGGGTGCTCGGCGTAGGAGGCGGCGGCGCCGGTCTGGAGGTTGGAGCTGGGGCACAGCTCCAGCGGGATGCGCTTGTCGCGGACGTAGGCGGCGAGCCGGCCGAGCGTCACCCCGCCGTCCTCGGCGACCTCGATGTCGTCGATGATCCGGACGCCGTGGCCGAGCCGGTCGGCGCCGCACCACTGGAGGGCCTGCCAGATGGAGGGCAGGCCGAAGGCTTCTCCGGCGTGGATGGTGAAGTGGTTGTTCTCGCGCTTGAGGTACTCGAAGGCGTCGAGATGACGGGTGGGCGGGTAGCCGGCCTCGGCGCCCGCGATGTCGAAGCCGACGACGCCCAGGCCGCGGTAGCGGTTGGCGAGTTCGGCGATCTCCAGGGCGCGGGCGGCGTGCCGCATGGCGGTGAGCAGGGCGCCGACCCGGATCCGGTTCCCGTCGGCGCGGGCTCGCCGCTCGCCCTCGCGGAACCCTTCGGTGACGGCCTCGACGACCTCTTCGAGGGTCAGGCCCTGCGCGAGGTGCTGCTCGGGGGCGTAGCGCACCTCGGCGTAGACGACTCCGTCGGCGGCGAGGTCCTCGGCGCACTCGGCGGCGACCCGGACCAGCGCGTCACGGGTCTGCATGACGCCGACGGTGTGCGAGAAGGTCTCCAGATAGCGCTCCAGCGAGCCGGAGTCGGCGGCCTCGCGGAACCAGATGCCGAGTTTGTCGGCATCGGTCTCGGGGAGGGCCGTGTACCCGGTCTCACGGGCGAGGTCGACGATCGTGCCGGGGCGAAGGCCGCCGTCGAGGTGGTCGTGCAGCAGAACCTTGGGTGCCCGGCGGATCTGGTCCGGGCTCGGGATGGTCCGCTTCCGGTCAGTCTGGCTCGTCATTGACGTACTCTAACTCCTACGCGCGTAGATCACCCGCTGCGCAGTGCCGTCGATACGTAACAGTGACCCCGACGACGGGTCGAGTACACCGTCTCTTCTGACACTGTTCTGTCATGGCACAGCAAGCGACGCCGGTGCGCCGCGCCCGGCTGGGGCGGGCCCTCGGCCCGGAGCCGACGGCGGTCAGCGCGGTGGTCCTGCTCCTCCCCGGCGGTGACGCGGTCTCACACCGCAAGCCCTCCCCCATGTTGGCGACGGCATCCATGCGCGGTCTGGGCCGCCGGCTGCTGCGCGCCGGACGGGACGAGGGGCTGACCGCGCATGTCGTCCACTACCGCTACCGCGGCTGGAACGGCACCGACGCCGTCCTCGCGCACGACGCGCTGTGGGCCGCCGACGAGGTGGTGCGGCGCTACGGCGATGTGCCGATCTGTCTCGCCGGGCTCGACATGGGCGGGCGGGCCGCGCTGCACGCGGCCGGGCACGAGGCCGTCAACTCCGTACTGGCGATTGCCCCCTGGCTGCCCGAGGAAGATGTCGCGGCGTCACCCGAACCGGTGAAACAGCTTGTGGGGCGGCGGGTGCTGATCGTGCACGGCACGAATGACGAGCGGACCGATCCGGAGCTGTCCTTCCGGCTGGCGGCGCGGGCGAAGAAGTCGAACCGGGATGTGTGCCGGTTCGAAGTGCACGGGGATCGGCACGGGTTGCATCAGTACCGGGATGAGGTGCTGGCGTTGTCGTCGGATTTCGTGATGGGGGTGTTGTTCGGGAAGGCGTTGGCGCGGCCCGTGCGGGATGCGCTGGCCGCGCCGCCGCCACTGGGGTTGCGTATGCCGTTGGCTTCTGGGTTCGGGCGCGCTTATCGGTAGCGCCGTTGTGGGGGCGGTTGTTCCTCAGGTGCGGGTTCGTTGTGGTTGCTCGCGCAGTTCCCCGCGCCCCTGGGGGTGGGGGCGGTCGTTCTTTCGGTAGGGGTCCGTCGTGGTTGCTCGCGCCCACGCGGCGGAGCCGCACATGGATACAGCCCCGCGCCCCTATCGGGGGCGCTGCCGTCAGGTGGGGAGCAGGTTGCCCCTTCTTGACAACAGGAACTTCTTGAAGGCCGCTACCGGTGGGGTGTCCGGGCGGCCTGCCAGCCACGCCACGCCGATTTCTCGGGCCGCCCTTGGGGCGGTGACCGTGAGTTCGGCGACGCCGGGGCGCGGGACGGTGGGCGGGGGCAGGAGCGCCACGCCCAGACCGGCGGCGACCAGGCCCCTGAGAGTCTCCGTCTCCTCTCCTTCGAAGGCGATCCGGGGACGGAACCCCGCCTCTTGGCACAGGTCGTCGGTGATGCGGCGCATGCCGTAGCCGGGTTCCAGGGTGACGAAGGTTTCCTCGGCGGCCTCGGCCAGGCGGATGCGCCGGCGGGTGGCGAGGCGGTGGTCGCGGGGGACGACCAGGCGCAGCTTCTGTTCGTCCAGGCGGCGGGCGACCAGGTCGGGGGTGTCCGGGACCGGCGAGGTCAGACAGAGGTCGAGTGCGCCGGCGCGCAGGGTTTCGAGCATCGCCTCGCCGTGGTTCTGGACGAGGGAGAAGCGCACGCGCGGATGGTCCGCGCGGAAGGCGTGCAGCAGGCCCGGGACGGTCTCGGCGCCCATGGTGTGCAGAAACCCGAAGGCGACCTTGCCGGTGGCCGGGTCGGCGTCCGCGCGGACCTCCTCGGCGGCGCGCTCGATCTCGGCGAGGGCGCGTTCGACGGAGGCGAGGAAGGTGTGACCGGCGGTGGTCAGGGCGACCGTACGGCCGCGGCGGGCGAACAGGTCGACGCCGAGGTCCTGTTCGAGGCGGACCAGGGAGCGGGAGAGGGTGGACTGGGGGACGTTCATCTCCTGGGCGGCCCGGGTGACGTGCTCGGTGCGGGCGACTCCGGCGAAGTGGACCAGGCGGGGGGCGAGCAGGGCGACGATGTCTTCTGTGTCACTGCTCGGTGACAGTCGCCCCTGTGACCTCTGCTGATGCGTCATGGGAACGATTATGGCGATTCCATGCATTGGACGGATGAGCGGGAGGGGAGCACGCTTCTTGGCATGACTCCCGCCAGTACCGGGGCGTCCAGCACCCTGGGCGCCGCCCCCTCCGTCCCCTCAGCACCCTCCGCGTCCGATGTCCCCCCTCCCGCCGATGCGCGGCTGTCCCCCGGCGGGCCCGGCTACCGCCGGATGAGCTTCGCCCTCTTCCTGGCCGGGGTCGCCACCTTCGCGCTGCTGTACTCGACGCAGGCGCTGCTGCCGCTGATCTCCGCGGACTTCGGGGTGAGCGCGGGCGAGGCGAGCTGGACGGTGGCCGCGTCGACCGGCGGGCTGGCGCTGTTCGTGATCCCGATGAGCGCGCTGTCGGAACGGTTCGGCAGGCGTACGGTCATGACCGCGTCGCTGGTGGTCGCGGTGGCCGTCGCGGTGGTGATCCCGTTCGCGCCGTCGCTGACCGCGCTGGTCGCGCTGCGCGCGGTGCAGGGCGCGGCGCTGGCGGGGGTGCCGGCGTCGGCGACGGCGTATCTGGCGGAGGAGGTCCGGCCGAGGGCGCTGATCACGGCGATCGGGCTGTTCGTCGCGGGCAACAGTGTGGGCGGCATGAGCGGCCGGGTGCTGACCGGCTGGGTCGCGCAGGAGTGGGGCTGGCGGGTGGCGCTCGGCGCGCTGGGGCTGATGGCGGTGGGGTGCGCGGTCGCGTTCCGGCTGCTGCTGCCGGCGCCGCGGAACTTCACGCCGGGATCGCTGCGGCCGGGGGTGCTGGTGGCGACCGTACGGGGGCATCTGGCCGATCCGCTGCTGCGGCGGCTGTACGCGATCGGCGCGCTGTTCATGACCGTGTTCGGCGGGGTGTACACGGTGATCGGGTACCGGCTGACCGAGGCGCCGTTCTCGCTGCCGCAGGGGGTCGTCGGGTCGATCTTCCTGGTGTATCTGGTGGGTACGGTGTCGGCGTCCACCGCCGGGCGGCTGGTCGGCCGGCTGGGGCGGCGCGGGGCGCTGTATCTGGCCGGAGGGACCACGGCGGCGGGGCTGACGCTGTCGCTGTCGGACTCGCTGGGGCTGGTGCTGGCGGGGCTGGTGCTGATCACCGCCGGGTTCTTCGCGGGGCACGCGGTCGCGTCGTCGGCGGTGAGCAAGACGGCGACGGTGGGGCGGGCGCAGGCCGCGGCGCTGTATCAGTCGGCGTACTACGTCGGCGCGAGCGCCGGGAGCACGGTGGGGGCGGTCGCGTTCCACGCCGGGGGGTGGGCCGGGACCGTGGGGGTCGGGCTGCTGGCGGTGGTGGGGGTCGTGGGGATCACGGGGGTGGGGTCCCGGGCCGCGCGGGTCGCTGCGCGGGCTTGAGCGGGGGGTCTGGGGGCGTCCGGTTGTTTGTTCGGGTGCGGGTGGGGTGTGGCTGGTCGCGCCCACGCGGCGGAGCCGCACATGGATACAGCCCCGCGCCCCTGGGGCGTTGCCGTCGCGGCCGTTGACAGGTCTGGCCCGGTCGGGGGCGCGCACCGGGCGAGTGAGACGTACCCCATCTGAGCTGGGCGTTTGTTCGCTGCGGGGGTCATTGTCAGTGGGCTGCGGTAGCTTCCAAGGTGCTGGGCGCAATGAGGCGTGTGGCGGAATGGAACGGCCGCAGGGGTGGGTGGACGATGACCAAGGGCACGGCGACGACCACGACGGACATCGACGCGACGCTGGAGAAGCACCGGGTCGAGCTGACGGGCTACTGCTACCGGATGCTCGGGTCCTCCTTCGAGGCGGAGGACGCGGTGCAGGACACGCTGGTGCGCGCGTGGCGGAGTTATGACAAGTTCGAGGGCCGGTCCAGCGTCCGCTCCTGGCTCTACCGCATCGCGACGAATGTGTGTCTGGACATGCTGAACGCGGGGAACAAGCGGGCCCGGCCCATGGATCTCACCGAGGCGACGCCGCTGGCCCAGGCCGCGCTGGCGCCGCGCCCGGACCACACCTGGCTGGAGCCCGTGCCGGACTCCCGGGTGCTGCCCTCGACCGCCGACCCGGCGGAGGCGGCGGTCGCCAAGGAGTCCGTGCGGCTCGCCTTCATGGCGGCGCTCCAGCAACTGCCGCCCAAGCAGCGCGCGGTGCTGATCCTGCGCGAGGTGCTGGCGTGGAAGGCCAGCGAGGTCGCCGAGCTGCTCGGCACCTCCGTGGCGAGCGTCAACAGCGCCCTTCAGCGTGCCCGCGCGACCCTCGCCGAGCGCGAGGACAAGGGCGCCGACGCGGCCGTGTCGGATCCGCTGGACGAGGAGCAGCAGAAGCTGCTGGAGCGCTATGTCGCCGCCTTCGAGGGGTACGACATGACGGCCCTGACGGCGCTGCTGCACGAAGACGCGGTCATGACCATGCCGCCGTTCGACCTGTGGCTCACCGGCCCGGTGGACATCACCGGCTTCATGACCACCCTCGGCGCCGGGTGCGCGGGCTCCAAGCTGCGCCCGGTGCAGGTCAACGGCCTGCCCGGGTTCGCGCACTACAAGCCGGACCCGGAGGCGGGCGGTTACTCCCCGTGGGCGGTGCAGGTGCTGGAGATCTCAGACGGGCGGATCACCGGGTTCCACTTCTTCCTCGACACCCAGCGCTGGTTCCCGCTGTTCGGGCTGCCCCTCCATCTCGAAGCGGAGACCGACGAGATCGAGGAGGGCGCGTAGGGCGAGGTCCGGGGCGCGGAGCCGGATCCGGCCGCCGGAGCGGCGGGCGGCGAGTTCCATCCGCGCCAGCAGCTCGACGGCCGCCAGCCCCGGCGGCCCGAGCCCGGCGACATCGCACACCACCACCGGGGCGCCCGTGGCCGCCAGCAGCGTCCGTACGTCGTCGCACAGCCCGGTCACCTCGTCCCGGGTGACAGGGCCGGCGAGCACGATCTCGGCAGGGGGCATGGCGTCCACGTGCGGTAGACCGGCGCGGCGGGCGTAAATCATCGCGGGTGGCGGCGGGGGTTGCCCCGGCGTGCCGTGAGACGGCCTTGACCTGGGCGACTTCCGCGCCGGAGGGTTGGCTGTATGCCCCAAGGATCACCCCCGGGATCACCCCCGCCCGCGATACCCGGAGCCCGGCCTTCCGTCAAGGGGGCGTTGTGCAAGGGGTGTTGAGCGGGTTCGCGGTGATCGCGGTGGTGATCGTCGTCGGGTATCTCATCGGCGTCCGGGGGCATCTCGGCGAGCAGGGCCGCGAGGTGCTCACCAAGCTGGCCTTCCATGTGGCGTCGCCCGCGCTGCTGTTCACCACGCTCGCGGCGGCCGACCTCTCGGTGATCTTCTCCAGCCGGCTGCTGGTGACGGCGCTGAGCACGGCGGCGGTGGCGGGGGTGTTCGTGGCGGTGGCCGTCGTACGCCGCTGGGGTGTGGGCCGCAGCACGATCGGCGCGCTGTGCGCCAGTTATGTGAATGCCGGGAATCTGGGCATCCCGATCGCGGTGTATGTGCTGGGGGACGCGTCACTGGTCGCGCCGGTGCTGTTGTTCCAGCTGATCGGGGTCACGCCGATCGCCATGACGATCCTGGACCTGACGGAGGGCGGCGGCGCGAAACGCCCGCTGTGGCAGGTGCTGCTCACGCCGCTCCGCAATCCGATAGCGGTCGGTTCCCTGGCCGGGGTGGCGGTGTCCGCGACGGGCGTGCGGGTCCCCGGCCCGGTCCTGGACCCCCTGGTCCTGATCGGGAACATGTCCGTCCCCGCCGTCCTGCTGGCCTTCGGTATCTCCCTGCGCGGCAGCACCCTGCCCCTGCGGGGCGCGGACCGGGCCCCCGTGCTGCTCGCCGTCTCCCTGAAGTCCTTCGCCCAGCCCCTGCTGGCCTGGGCCCTGGCGGCGGCCGTCTTCGGCCTCAAGGGCGCGGCCCTGCTCGACGTGGTGGTCACCTCGGCCCTCCCCGCCGCCCAGAACCTCTTCACCTACGCGAGCCGCTACCGGGTGGGGGAGGTACTGGCCCGGGAGTCGATCCTGTTGTCGACGATGCTGTCGGTGCCGGTGCTCGTGGTGGTGGCGGCGTTGCTCGGGTGACGCCCTCAGCCCGTGGGGAGCTCGTCGGTTTCGAGTTCGAGGTGGAAAGGCTCCGGCAGCAGGATCGGCTCGCCGAACTTCCCCGCCCGCAGTACGCGGTAGACATCGCCGTGAGGTTCACCGTAGTGGGTGATCGTCGGGCTGGCGGGAGCCCAGCCGTCGATCAACAGATACAGCGGGACTCCGGCCTGCGCATAGCCTGCGGTCTTCTTCATCCGGTCGTTGATCGCGTTGGACCTGGAGGTGATCTCCACCTTGCAGCCCTCGGGTGCATCCGTCTCCTGCCAGATCCGGACGAGGTCGTCCCACTCGTGGCCGCTGGCCGCCATGTGGCCGACGGTGAGTGCGCCCATGGCGGTCTCCGATCGGTACGTCACCGATCCCAGCAAGCCCAACGGGACCGGCACCGGTCCACCACCCCCGTTCACCCGTACGAGTCCCCCAGCTCAGGCGATCCGCTCCAGCACCACCGGAGACGCCTCGAACGCCGTCCCCGGGGACTCGATGTCGTACGCGTTCGTCACGGACTCCAGGGCGTAGCCGAAGCGGTCCGGGGTGTCCGTGTGGAGGGTGAGGAGGGGCTGGCCCTGTGTGATGTGCTCGCCGGGCTTGGCGTGGAGTTCCACCCCCGCGCCCGCCTGTACCGGGTCCTCCTTGCGGGCGCGGCCCGCGCCCAGGCGCCAGGCGGCGACGCCGATGTCGTAGGCGTCCAGGCGGGTCAGGACGCCGGTCGCGGGGGCCCGTACGGTCTGGTGTTCGCGGGCCACCGGGAGCGGGGCGTCGGGGTCGCCGCCCTGGGCGGTGATCATCCGGCGCCAGACGTCCATCGCCGAGCCGTCGGCCAGGGCCTTCGCCGGGTCGGCGTCGGGCAGGCCGGCCGCGGTGAGCATTTCGCGGGCCAGGGCGAGGGTCAGTTCCACCACGTCGGAGGGGCCGCCGCCGGCCAGGACCTCGATCGACTCGCGGACCTCCAGGGCGTTTCCGGCGGTGAGGCCCAGCGGGGTGGCCATGTCGGTGAGGAGGGCGACCGTGCGGACGCCGTGGTCGGTGCCGAGGCCGACCATCGTGGCGGCCAGTTCACGGGCGTCGGCGAGGGTCTTCATGAAGGCGCCGCTGCCCACCTTGACGTCCAGGACCAGGGAGCCCGTACCCTCCGCGATCTTCTTGGACATGATGGAGGAGGCGATCAGCGGGATGGCTTCCACCGTGCCGGTCACGTCCCGCAGGGCGTACAGCTTCTTGTCGGCCGGGGCCAGGCCGTCGCCCGCCGCGCAGATCACCGCTCCGGCGCCGTTCAGGACCGACAGCATTTCGTCGTTCGACAGCGACGCCCGCCAGCCGGGGATGGACTCCAGTTTGTCCAGGGTGCCGCCGGTGTGGCCCAGGCCCCGGCCGGAGAGCTGGGGGACGGCCGCGCCGCACGCGGCCACGAGGGGGGCCAGCGGGAGGGTGATCTTGTCGCCGACGCCGCCCGTGGAGTGCTTGTCGGCGGTCGGGCGGGACAGCGCCGAGAAGTCCATGCGCTCGCCGGACGCGATCATCGCCGCGGTCCAGCGGGCGATCTCGCGGCGGTTCATGCCGTTGAGCAGGATGGCCATCGCGAGCGCCGACATCTGCTCGTCGGCGACCTCGCCGCGCGTGTACGCGTCGATGACCCAGTCGATCTGCGCGTCGCTCAGCTCCCCGCGGTCCCGCTTGGCGCGGATGACGGAGATGGCGTCCATGGCCATGGGTGGGGTTCCTTCCAGGACTTTCAGGACTTCCAGGATTTTCCAGGACTGAGGGGGCGGGCCCCCCCCGGGGGGGGGGGGGGGGGGGCGCGGGGGACCGGGGATCCGGGGGGGTGGGCGGGGCCCCAGGCCCTGGGGGGGAGGGGCGAC
>NZ_JBHYUG010000042.1:20975-68122 GCF_042749375.1 Streptomyces sp. NPDC059477
CTCCGAGTGGGGGGCTCGGAGGGGCCGCGGGGAACGGGCTATCCGGCGAGGTGGCCGGGCCCGAAGGCCTGCGGGAGCATGTCCGACAGGGGCAGGATTCCCGCCGGGGTGTCCACCAGCAGGCCCGGGCCGCCGAACTCGTACAGCAGCTGGCGGCAGCGTCCGCACGGGACGAGGAGGTCGCCGTTGCCGTCGACGCAGGTGAAGTGGGTCAGCCGGCCGCCGCCGGTGCGTTGCAGCTCGGAGACCAGCCCGCACTCGGCGCACAGGCTGAGGCCGTAACTGGCGTTCTCCACATTGCAGCCGGAGACCGTGCGGCCGTCGTCGACCAGGGCCGCGACCCCGACCGGGTAGCCGGAGTAGGGCGCGTAGGCGTGGGTCATGGCCTCGCGGGCGCGTCCGCGCAGCGCCGCCCAGTCGGGCTCGGGGGCGGCGGTGCTCGCCGGCCCGCTCACTTGCCCTGTCCCTTGCGGTACGGCATCCCGTCCGCCTTCGGCATCCGCAGCCGTTGCGCGGAGAGCGCGAGGACGACCAGCGTGATGACGTACGGCGTGGCCGAGACGACCTGGTTGGGGACCTCGTTGGTGCCCGCGTACCAGGCGAAGACCAGGGCGCCGATGACGAGGGTGATGGCGGCCTTGACGTATTTCTTGCGTACGGCCATCCAGATCGCGCCGATGATCAGCAGCAGGGCGGCGAGCAGGAGGAGGGCGTGGACGTTCTCCGAGCCGCCGCGCAGGTTCAGGCTGTCGGTGTAGCCGAACAGGCCCGCGCCGATCGCGAGGCCGCCCGGCATCCAGTTGCCGAAGATCATCGCGGCGAGGCCGATGTAACCGCGCCCGCTGACCTGGCCCTCCAGATAGAAGGGGTTGGCGACGATGGACAGGAAGACACCGCCGAGGCCCGCCAGGCCGCCGGAGATGATGACCGCCAGGTACTTGTACTTGTAGACGTTGACGCCGAGCGACTCGGCGGCGACCGGGTTCTCGCCGCAGGAGCGCAGCCGCAGGCCGAACGCGGTGCGCCACAGGATCCACCAGGTGGCGGGGATCAGCGCGACGGCGATCAGGGTCAGCCAGGAGACATTGGTGACCAGGCCGCCGAGCAGTCCGGCGATGTCGGAGACGAAGAACCAGCCCCGGTCGTTGAGATCCCGGAGCCAGTCGGACAGTCCCGGCACGGTGAAGTGGCCGAGCGACTCGACCGGCGGGGACTGCTTGGCGGAGCCGCCCTGGCGGCCCTCGAAGGCGAGCGGCGCGAGATAGCGGGTGGCGCCGAGGGCCAGGATGTTGATCGCCACACCGGAGACGATGTGGTTGACGTTGAAGGTGACGGTGACGATGGCGTGCAGCAGTCCGCCGAGGCAGCCGCCGATGATGCCGACGAGGACACCGGTCCACGGGCCCCACTGGAATCCGGCCCAGGCGCCGAACCAGGTGCCGAGGATCAGCATGCCTTCGAGGCCGATGTTGACCACGCCCGCGCGCTCGGCCCACAGTCCGCCGAGACCGGCGAGGCCGATGGGCACGGCGAGCTGGAGGGCGGTGGACATCTGGCTGACGTTGGTGATGCCGTCGGCGCCGGTGATGATCCGGACCAGCGAGGTCAGCGCCAGCCCGCCCGCGATGATCAGCAGCAGGACGGGCAGGGTCAAGCGGCGGCCGGTCGGCGCCGCGGGCTGCCGCGTGGGCTGGTTGAGGTCGGTCACGGTCGTCATCGGCCAGCCACCTCCTTCGTGGTGTTGTCGGTGCCGGTGGCGCCGAGGACATGACCGGCGGCGAGTTCGGCGCCGACCCGGCGCTGCTGGCGGCGCAGGCCCCACTCGCGGACGGCCTCGTAGGAGACGACGACCGAGAGCACGATCAGGCCCTGCATGATGACGGCGATCTCTTTGTCGTACCCGTGGAAGTCCAGCTCGGGGGACGCCTTGTCGAGCCAGGCCCACAGCAGCGCGGCGAACGCGATGCCGACCGGGTTGTTCCGGCCGAGCAGCGCGATGCCGATGCCGAGGAAGCCGATGCCGGTCGGGAAGTTCAGGCTGTAGGTGTGGGTGTCGCCGAGCAGGATCGGCAGGCCCGCGAGTCCGGCGATGGCGCCGGAGATCAGCATGGCGGTGAGCACCATCCGCTTGGGCTCGACGCCGCTGGCCGCCGCGGCGGTCTCGGAGGCGCCGGAGGCGCGCAGGTCGAAGCCGAAGCGGGTGCGGTTGAGGGTGACCCAGTAGCCGATGCCGAGGAGGACGGCGAGGACCACCAGGCCGTAGATCTCACCGGCCGCGCCCATGTCGATGCCGGGCACCCAGCCGGACTCGTGCATCTCGCCGGTGGTGTTGTTGTTGCCGACCTTGACGCCGAAGACGTCCGGCAGCCACATGTACGCGATGACGGCGGTGGCGATGGCGTTGAGCATGATCGTCGCCACCACCTCGCTGACCCCTCGGGTGACCTTGAGGACACCGGCGATGCCGGACCAGAAGGCGCCGGTGCACATGGCGGTGAGCAGCAGCAGCGGGATCTGGAGCACGGCGGGCAGGTTGGCGTGGGCGCCCACGACGGCGGCCATCATGGCGGCGAGCTGGTACTGGCCGTCGACGCCGATGTTGAACAGGTTCATCCGGAAGCCGATGGCCACCGCGAGGGCGGCGATGTAGTACATCGACGCCTGGTTGATGATCAGGACCTGGATGTCGGAGAAACCGGCCTGCTCGAACATCAGGGCGAACGGCTCGACCGGGTTCTTGCCCGAGGCGATCAGCACGATCGCGCTGAGCACGAAGGCCACGGCGAGCGCGATGACCGGTCCGGCCACCGCGAGGAGCACCCGCTCCTTGTCGAACTTCTTCATCAGCGGGCCTCGTCTTCCGGAGACGCGGGGGACGGTCCGGTCTTGCCGGTCTCGGGGGTGTCTGCTGGGGGCTGAGCGGTCCCCCGGGTCTCGGGCGTCCCAGGGGCCTCCAGGGCCTCCGGGGCCTCGGGCGCCTCCGGGTCGCCCAGCGTTTCGGGGCTGTCCTCGTCCAGGTGGCCGGTGGAGGCGCCGGTCATCGCCGAGCCGAGCTGCTCGGGGGTGATGTCGGCCGGGTCGGCGTCGGCGACGAAGCGGCCGTTGTAGATCACCCGCAGGGTGTCGGAGAGGCCGATCAGCTCGTCGAGGTCGGCGGAGATCAGCAGCACGGCCAGGCCCTCGCGGCGGGCGTCGCGGATGTGGTCCCAGATCGCGGCCTGGGCGCCGACGTCCACGCCCCTCGTCGGGTGGGCGGCGATCAGGAAGCGCGGCTGGTGGCTCATCTCACGGCCGACGATCAGCTTCTGCTGGTTGCCGCCGGACAGCGAGGCGGCGGTGACGTCGATGCCGGGGGTGCGGACGTCGTACTCCTCGACGATCCGGCGGGTGTCGGCCTGGGCGGCCTTGAGGTCGAGCCAGACGCCCTTGGCGTTGGGCTTCTCGGTGACATGGCCGAGGATACGGTTCTCCCAAAGGGGCGCCTCAAGGAGCAGTCCGTGGCGGTGGCGGTCCTCGGGGATGTAGCCGATGCCCTGCTCGCGGCGCTTGCGGGTGGCCCAGGAGGTGATCTCCTGCTGGGCCAGGACGATGGTCCCGGAGTCGGCGGAGCGCAGACCGATGAGGGCGTCCACCAGTTCGGTCTGGCCGTTGCCCTCGACGCCCGCGATGCCGAGCACCTCGCCCGCGTGGATGGTGAAGGTGATGTCGTCCAGCAGGGCCTTGCCGCCGGGGGCGACCAGGCGCAGCTTGTCGACGGCGATGACCGGCCGGTCGGTGACCGTGGAGTCCCCGGTGTGGGGCGTGGGCAGCTCGCTGCCGACCATCATCTCGGCGAGCTGCTTGGTGGTGGTCTCGGCGGGGATCGCCGTACCGACCGTGGTGCCCCGGCGTATGACGGTGATGTCGTCGGCGACGGAGAGCACCTCGCCCAGCTTGTGCGAGATGAAGATGACCGACAGGCCCTCGGCGGTCAGCTCGCGCAGGTTCACGAAGAGCGCGTCGACCTCCTGCGGGACGAGGACGGCGGTCGGCTCGTCCAGGATCAGGGTGGTGGCGCCCCGGTAGAGGACCTTGAGGATCTCCACGCGCTGCCGGGCGGCGACGCCCAGCTCCTCGACCAGCAGATCGGGCCGGACGTCCAGGCCGTAGCGCTCGGACAGCTCCTTGATCCGGCGGCGGGCGCGGGCGCCGATGCCGTACAGCTTCTCGCTGCCCAGGACCACGTTCTCCAGGACCGTGAGGTTGTCGGCGAGCATGAAGTGCTGGTGGACCATGCCGATGCCGCGGGCGATGGCGTCGGCGGGCGAGGAGAAGGTGACTTTCTCGCCATCGACGGCGATGACGCCCTCGTCCGGCTTCTGCATGCCGTACAGGATCTTCATCAGCGTCGACTTGCCGGCGCCGTTCTCGCCGACGAGGGCGTGGACGGTGCCCTTGCGGACGGTGAGGTGGATGTCGTGGTTGGCCACGACGCCGGGGAAGCGTTTGGTGATCCCGGCGAGTTCGACGGCGGTCGCCTGACCGCCCGCCGCCGCGGAGGCCGGAGGGCTGCTGGACGCGTTGATGGCGCACTCTCCCATGCAAACGGGGTCGAGGGGGGTCATCTACACGCGTAGCGCCCCTACGGCATATCTACGAGGGGGCCACGCACCGAGACAACGGGGTACCGGGAGACAGCCTCCCCGTACCCCGTCGAGCGGACGTGACCCGGTGGTTACACGCTGCTCAGAATGCTCGTACCGCTGGTGCTGGTACCGCTGGTACCACTGATGGTGCTCAGCTGCTCTTCACCGTGATCTCGCCGCTGATGATCTTCTCCTTGGCCGTGTCGATGGCGGTCTGGAGCTCGGCGTTGTCCGCGAACTGCGGGTTGGAATCCGCCAGTCCGACCTCGCCGGTCTTCAGATCGCCCTTGACGATACCGGTCTCGGGCTTGCCGTCCTCGACGGACTTCGCGAGGTTGAAGACCGCCTTGGCGACGTCCTTCGTGGCGGAGGTGAGGATGGCGTCCTTGTACTGCGCGAGCGCCTCCTGCTTGTACTGGTCGGAGTCGACACCGATCGCCCACACCTTGTTGGCGGAGGCGGCCTCGATGACGCCCTGACCGGACAGACCGGCCGCGGCGTACACCACGTCGGCCTTCTTCTCGATCTGGCCCTCGGCGGCGGTCTTGCCCTTGTCCGGGCTGGAGAAGCCGCCCTCCTCCGCGGTCTGCGTCAGGTACTGGGTGAGCACCTGGACCTTGGGGTCGGTGTCCTTGACGCCCTGCTCGAAGCCGGCCTGGAACTTGTGGATCAGCGGGATGTCCACGCCGCCGACGAAGCCGACGACATCGCTCTTGGTGCTCTTGGCGGCGGCGACACCGGCGAGGTACGACGCCTGCTCCTCGGAGAAGACCAGGTCGGCGACGTTCGTCGCCTCGATCGTGGAGTCGTCCACGATGCCGAAGGTGGTGTCCGGGTACTTCTCCGCCGCGGCCTTCAGGGCGGTCGCGTAGGCGTAGCCGACACCGACGACCGGGTTGTAGCCCTGGCGGGCCAGGGACTCCAGACGCTGCTGCTTGTCCGCGTCGGTCTCGCCCTCGGTGGGCTCGACGTCCTCGGTCTGGTAGCCGAATTCCTGCTGCGCCTGCTCCAGACCGGCGTACGCGGCGTCGTTGAAGGACTGGTCGCCCTTGCCGCCGACGTCGTAGGCGATGGCGAGGCCCTTGTCCGCGCCGTCCGACTCTGAGGACGAGCTGGACGAGGACGAGGTGCCGCCGCAGGCCGCGAGGGCGAGGGCCAGCGAGGCGGTCGCCGCGCCTGCGACCGTGATCCGGGAAATCCGGCGCATGAGTGGTGCTCCTGTCGTACAAGCGCCGGGAGGGTTCAGCCAGGATCGGCTTCGGCGCTGGTTTCGCCGCAGATTAACGCGCGTAGACCAGCCTGAAAACCCCTTCTGTCCACCTTGTTATCCGGCCGTGCCCAATGCCCTGCGGGCGGCGGGCGTGTACTGCCTGCGGGTTGGCTGCCTGGTTGGCTGTCGCAAAGGGGCTGCGGGCTGGCCGGGAACGCCGAAGCGGGCGGGACGACCGACCCCCACCCGCTTCGTACGGCTTACTGCCGCTTTGCCAGACTTTTACGTCTCTGGACGGCTACTCGGTGGCGACCTTGATGGTGCCGTCGATGATGCCCGCCTTGGCCGCGGCCACCGCGTCGGTCAGGCCCGCGACCTCGGCCATCTTCGGGTTGCTGTCGGCCAGGCCCACGCCGTCGACCTTGAGGTCGAAGGTCTGGGTGCCGGTCAGCGGCGTGCCGTCCTCGACGGACTTGCTCAGCGCGTACACCGCGCCGCCGACGTCCTTGAGGGCGGAGGTGAGGATGTAGTCCTTGTACCCGGCGAGGGCTTCCTGCTGGTACTGGTCGGAGTCGACGCCGATCGCCCAGACCTTGGCGGTGGCGGCGGCCTCGATGACCCCCTGCCCCGACAGCCCGGCCGCCTGGTAGACGACGTCGGCGTCCTTCTCGATCTGGCCCTCCGCGGCGGCCTTGCCCTTGTCCGGGCTGGAAAAGCCGCCCTCCTCGGCGGTCTGCGTCAGATACTGCGACTCGACGGTGACCTTGCCGCCGGAGGTGTCCTCGACGCCCTGCTTGTAACCGGCCTCGAACTTGTTGATCAGGGGAATGTCCACGCCGCCGACGAAGCCGACGATGTTGGTCTTGGTGGCCTTGGCGGCGGCGACACCGGCGAGGTAGGAGGCCTGCTCCTCGGCGAAGACCAGGGAGGCGACGTTCGGGCCCTCGACCACGGAGTCCACGATGCCGAAGGTGGTGTCGGGGTAGTCCTTGGCCACGGCCTCCATCGCGGGGCCGTAGGCGAAACCGACGCCGATCACGGGGTTGTAGCCCTGCCGGGCCAGCGAGGCGAGCCGCTGCTCCTTGTCGGCGTCCGTCTCGCCCTCGGTGGGCTCGACGTCGGCCGTCTTGTAGCCGTACTCCTGCTGCGCCTTCTCCAGACCGGCGAACGCGGCGTCGTTGAAGGACTGGTCGCCCTTGCCGCCGATGTCGTAGGCGATGGCGAGACCGAGTTCCTCGCCGCTGGAGCTGCTGTCCGAGGCGGTGTTCTCGTCACTGGTTCCACCGCAGGCGGTGGCGGCGATGGCGAGCGACGCGACCCCCACCGCGACGCGGGTCAGTTTGGAAATCCGACGCATCTGAAGTTCCCCATTCTCCAAAGCCCCGCAGTGGGTGCTGAGTTCGGCGCACATTAACGCGCGTAGACCATCCTGGGAACGGGGTATCGCCGTGCCGTTATCCATTCGTGCCGATGGCCGGTTACGTCCTTGTGTCCGACCGGGTCGAAAGGGATGGCGGGGGGTTTTTCGCGCGGGAGGTGGGGGGTGGTTGGGGGGCGCGGGCGGGTGCGGGTCCGATGTGGCTGGTCGCGCCCACGCGGCGGAGCCGCACATCGAAACAGCCCCGCGCCCCTTAGGTGGGCTGGTCCTCAGCCTGTGATCAGTGCTGCGGCGGTGAACAGCTCGACGCCCACGGTGATCGCATGCTCGTCGACGTCGAAGTCGCCTTGGTGCAGATCGCGTACCGCGCGCTCGCCCGGGGTGCGGACGCCCAGGCGGGCCATGGCGCCCGGGACGTGTTCCAGGTACCAGGAGAAGTCCTCGCCGCCGAGGCTCTGCTCGGTGCTCTCGACGGAGTCGGCGCCCCGGCGGACGGTCATGGCGTCGCGCAGCAGTTCGGTGACGGCGGGGTCGTTGACGACGGGCGGGACGCCGCGCACGTAGGTGATCTCGGACTTGGCGCGGTGGAGGGTGGCGACCTCGTCGATCGCGGCGTGCACGATGTCGGGCGCCTGGCGCCAGGCGTGGATGTCCAGGCAGCGCACGGTTCCGGACAGCTCGGCGTGCTGCGGGATGACGTTCGGGGCGTGGCCGGATTCGATGCGTCCCCAGGTGACGGCGAGCCCGGCGCGGGTGTCGACCCGGCGGGCGACGAGCGCGGGAACGTCGGTGACGACCCGGGCGACGGCCGTGACCAGGTCGGTGGTGAGGTGCGGGCGGGCGGTGTGGCCGCCGGGCCCGTCCAGGGAGATCTCCAGCCGGTCGCAGGCCGAGGTGATGGCGCCGGTACGCAGTCCGATCCGGCCGGCGTCCACGCGGGGGTCGCAGTGCACGGCGATGATCCGGCCGACGCCGTCCAGCACCCCGCAGTCGATGGCGTCGGCGGCGCCGCCGGGCAGCACCTCTTCGGCGGGCTGGAACAGCAGCCGCACGGGACGCGGCAGCCGCCCCTGCCGGTGCAGGTCGGCGAGGACTAGCCCGGCGCCGAGGACGGCGGTCGTGTGCACGTCGTGACCGCAGGCGTGGGCGCGGTCGGGCACGGTGGAGCGGTAGGCGCAGTCGGCCTTGGCGTCCGGGATGGGCAGCGCGTCGATGTCGGCGCGGAGCGCGAGCATGCCGGAGGGATCTCCGGCGGTGTCGTCCGGTACGCCGATGTCACACACGAGTCCGGTGCCCATGGCGAGTACGCGGGGCTCAAGGCCCGCCTTCTCCAGCCGGGCCTTGATCGCGGCGGTCGTACGGAACTCCTGATTGCCCAGTTCTGGATGCATGTGCAGGTCGCGACGGAAGGCGACGAGTTCTGCGCGCAGGGCCTCCGGCAAGGTGCCGGGCAGGGCGTCTCCGGGAAGATCGACCTCGGACTCTGGGGACATCAATTGCTTCACCCTCTGAAGGGTAGGCCGCCCGCACGGTCAACTGACCCACGATCAACAAAACTTCAGCCGGTTAGGGCAAAAAATCTGGCCGTACGGGGCTTAGGAGTGGACTTGGATGGGTAAGCTTGCCGCCTTTTCCCGCGGCGCTCCCTACGAGGACAGCACCCGTCCCCACCAGGACAGCACCCGGAAAAAACGTCCCACCCTCCACCTTTACCACGCCCGCCTCCAGACTTGCCGAACTGTTCATCTGACGGGACAGGGCGATGGGAGGGCGCCGTACGGGTGACTTCGGTAGCGTGCGGCGACGTGACGAACACCAGCGAGGGGCTGCCCGCCCAGGATTTCGTGCCCAGCACGCGTGACGCGTACGACGCGATCGCGGTGGAGTACGCCGATGAGCACGCCGACTGGCTGGCGGACCGCCCGCTGGACCAGGCCCTGGTCTCGTCATTCGCGGACCTCACCCGCGAGCACGCGCCGGCGCCGGTGGCGGACCTGGGGTCGGGACCGGGGTACGTGACGGCCCGGCTGCGTGATCTCGGCGTCCCGGTCTTCGGCGTGGACCTCTCCCCCCGCATGGTGGAAATGGCCCGCCGCGCCCACCCTGACCTGCGGTTCCATGTCGGTTCGATGACGTCGCTCGACCTGCCGGACGGGACGCTGGGCGGGGTGGTGGCGCTGTTCTCGATCATCCATGTCCCGGATGACCACCTGGTCGGGTTGTTCGAGGAGATGCGGCGGGTGCTGGTCCCGGGGGCACCGGTCCTGCTGAGCTTCCAGTCCGGGGACGAGGACGAACACGTACACCTGACCGAGCGCTACGGCCACGAGATCGCGCTCGACTACTACATGCGGGCCACCGGGACGGTGACGGAGGCGCTGGCCAAGGCGGGTCTGACGGTGCGGTCGCAGACCGTACGGGAGCCGCAGGGCGAGGAGAAATGGGCGAAGACGTTCGTGGTGGCGTCGAGGCCGTAGCCCGTCAGGCTCCCTTCAGCTCGCACCAGACGTACTTCCCCCGGTCCCTGACCTGCCAGCCCCAGTGATCCGAGCACGCCCGTACGAGTTCCAGCCCGCGCCCGTCCTCCAGATCGAGGGCCCGTCCCAGGAGGCAGGGCGGGTCCGGCGGCGCGGGGTCGGTGTCCCAGGCCCCGATCCACACGGCGCCCTCCGGGTTGCGGCGGACCCTGAGCGCGGCGGGCCCCTTCGTATGCCGCACGGCATTGGACACCAACTCGGCGGCGAGCAGCTCCGCTGTGTCCACGAGGGTGATGAGTCCGTGCAGGGTGAGGATCAGGCGGAGGGTGCGGCGGCAGACGGTGACGGCTCTCAGGTCGTTGGGGATGGAGAGGGTGTAGTCCCAGGTTTCGACGCCGTTTTCGGGCATGGGGGATCAACTCCGGTGGGGGGTGGGGGTGTTGGCGTGCGGTGGCAGTGCCGCGGCCGTCCCGGGCAGGGGGGAGCGGTGCGCTTCCGCTGCGCGTTTGGTGCGTCACCGACGGTAGGGCTTACTGTTAATGCATCGCAAGCCGATCGCGTAACCTGACGCCCGAACGAGTCGAGTTCACCGACCTGTTGAGGGGATCGTTAAATGCCATTGAGGTCCGAGCCGACAGCACGTCAGCTGCGCCTAGCTACTGAGCTGCGCAGACTGCGTGACGCGGCAGGACTCAGCGCGAGGGAGGCGGCGAAGCTGCTCGGAGTAAGCCCTCCGCACATCAGCCAGATCGAGTCCGGCCACACGGGCGTGAGCGAGAGCCGGCTGCGCCGACTCGCCTCCAACTACGCTTGCTCCGATCCGGAACTCATCGATGCCTTGGTGGCTATGGCTACCGACCGCACGCGGGGGTGGTGGGAGGAGTACCGGAACTCGCTGCCCGCCCCGTTCCTCGACCTCGCCGAGTTGGAGCATCACTCGACGTACCGAAGCGATGTGGAGTTCCTCTTCATCCCCGGCCTGCTCCAAACGGATGACTACGCCAGGGCGGCCTTCTCATCCAGGGTGCCCGAACTATCTGAGGAACAGCTGGAGTTGCGAGTGCGGCACCGGATACAACGTAGGGTCATCCTCGAAGAGCCTGCTCCTGTGCCGTACAAAGCCATCGTGCACGAAGCAGCACTTCGCGTGAGACTCGGTGATCGAGCCACCTCACGCGCCCAGCTCGCCCGCGTGCTGGAACTCTCGGAGGCGGATCACATCACCGTGCAGGTCACTCCCTTCGACCTCGATCATTTCGGAGGCTCCTGGACTCCGATGATGCTCTCAGGGGGTGCCGTACCCAGTCTGGACACCGCCGCCCATGACGCCCGGCACGGCACCAGGTACATCAATGACCAAACCCAACTCGGCATATTGCGAACGCTCTTTCGTAGAGTAGAAGCTGTCTCCCTCGACACAACGCGCTCGCGTGACGTCATCCGTCGAATCGCCAAGGAACTGTGAGAGCACCGTGACCACCCACGACATCTGGCGGAAGTCGTCGTACTCCGGCGGCAATGACGGAGACAACTGCGTGGAGATCGCCACCCGCCCCACCCACATATCCATCCGCGACTCCAAGACCCCCGGCCGAGCGACCCTCACCTTCCCCCCTGTTGCCTTCACTCCGTTCGTCAGAGCCCTGAAGAACGCCCAGCTCTCCTAGTGTTCTGGTCCCCGGAGTCGGAACTGATCATCGGCGGCTGGCTGCTGGCGTTCTTCGCCGTGGACGTCGCCTTACGGGTGGCCAGGTGGCGCGGCGCCCGGACCGACCGCGCGGTCATCCGCCGGGCCATGGCAGAGGGCGTCTCCCCCGTACAGGCGGCATATCAGCGTGCCCGGTGGATACCGGACGCGGCGGAGGTCGCCGTCTGCGGTCTCCTCGCGGACGGGATCGCCCAGGTCTCGGACGACGGAATGCTCACCGTGGCGGCGTCGGCGCCGGTACCGGCTGATCCGGCACTCCGGGAACTCGTTCTCGCACTCAAGGCACGGAGCGAGACCGGCACCCGGTTCTATGAGGTGCTGAGCGAGGACGACTTCGCGGCGTTCCGGGCCCGGGTCACCGAGGGGGCGTTGCCCCTGAAGCAGTACAACGGGTCGGAGCGCATGGGGCTGATCTGCTACGCCTTCCCCGTGGTCTTCGGGATGGCGATGCACGGCGGCTTCTCCGACGCCCCGGCACCCGGCGAGATGGTCGAGGCCGAGTTCTGGGCCTCGCTGCCGGTGATCGCCTGGCCGGTGCTGTGTCTGTGGGCGGTCGTGACCTGGCCGGACTCGTCCACGCCACGCTGGCCCCGGTTCAACCGCCACTGCTGGCAGATCGCCGACGCCGAGGTGGCGCGGACGCCCGTACGGGATCTCAGCGCACTGCGGCTCCACCGGTTCCGGCCGAGACCGCCGCGAACGTCCGGGGCGGGCGCCGGTGGGCGGACACGGGGTGCCGGGGACGGCGACGTAGGGGACTGGGGCGGGGACTCGGACGGCGGGGGCTTCGACGGCGACTAGTGTCTCCGTCTCGACCCTGTTTCACCGCACCTGACACTCTGCCAACTCATTGAAGTATCGTCAGCAGCCATGATCGGAGGGCACGCCAGCGCGTCTCAACGGGGGTTCAGCGCACGCCTGGCCGCGTTGATGACGTTGTGAGCGTCGGCTCCGTACACGGCCGACTCGCGCAGCGTGGCCCAGACCTTCGAGTACAAGGCGATGTTGTCGGCGTCGTCCAACCACATCTCGGCGTGCCAGTCCTCGGCAACCACCAGGCGGTCATCAAGGACCCAGAAGCCGTTCCCCGGCACGATCTTGACGGACGCCTTGAACGGGACAATGCCCAGCTCGACCGTGTCCATCCCGAGCATTCCCGTAAGGCGGTCGAGCTGGGCGGCCAGCACCGAGGGCGGGCATATCAGCGACCACAACGCGGCTTCCCACGTCAGGACGTGCAGCTTGCGGCCAGGCCGGTACAGCCACTCTTGCCGCTGCGCCCGGGACCGCACGGCAGCCTCGATGTCGTTGGCTCCGCCCAGCAGCTCGGAATAGCGCTGGATGACGTGGCGCGCGTACTCGGGAGTCTGCAACAGGCCCGGGATCACCGACTCTTCCCAGATCCACATGTCCGAGGTGCGGTCGATCTCGCCGCTCAGCCCCTCGTGCAGCGGCCTGAAGCCGTTCGCCAGAGCACGACGCCATGACCTGATGTGCGACTCGAACCCCGCCAGCCGGGCCGCGAGCTCGGCGTACGCGCCCGGCTGCTCGGTCGCGACGGCCCACGCCTTCAGATCCTCGGGGGTGGCCGTCTGCCTGCCGTTCTCCAGCTTGCTGACCTTGGAGCCGGGCCAGCCGAGCCGTTGGGCAAGCTGCTGACCGGTGAGCCGACCACCGGGGCACGAGAACCGGAGTTCGCGCAGTCGCGCCCCCAGGGCCACCCGTGCCTGTTGATAGTCGGTGCTCACCGGTCACGCGTCATTCGGTCGCGGCGAACTGGTGGAACGGCACAGCGCGGTGCATCGCCTCGTCCCGCACGATGGCGTACCGCACGACCTCGGCCGGTGCGGTGATCAGCTCGATGTTCGTGATGTTGTCGGCGTCATCGAAGTGCAGCAGCGCGACCAAGCGCGAGTCGAAGATCCAGAAGTCTTCGGCGGGCAGGTCAGCCGCGTCCTCGCGCCACAGGTACCGGATGTCCTCGCCGACCGCCGCGTTGTGCCGGGCGTAGTCGAGCAAGAACCGCTGTTCGGTGGTCATCGGGCGGTCGGCGACGCGCACTCGCCCGACGCGCTTGCCTGCCTCGGTCTGGGCCTTGATGTTGACGAACCAGGGCTCATCAGGATCGCAGGGCGAGGATCCGGTGGCCAAGAACTCCTGAAAGTCGGGGTCCTCACGGTCCGACGCGTAACCGCGTCGCGTCTCCAGCCTCCAGGCAGTGTGCTTGAAGGTCTCGAAGAGGCGGCGAAAGGCGGCCCGGTCGACGCGTTCTGGCACGCGCTCCACCTCCTTCGGGCCCCAGTTCACGAGCAGTTCGCGCGGCACGGCCACCGCCGCATCGTCCGGCCCGAAGTGGTTGAGCTGCGCGAGGTCGTCCGGGTCGGTGACGGGCGTGCCCTGGACGATGATCTCGCCGGTTCCCTCGTCCGTGTGCAGGGCGGGGCAACCGTCGACCTTGCTGTCCGTGCCGGTGAAGCGAAGCTGACGAGCCATGGACTCTCTCCCTCCGAAGGGCTGATCCACTCAGCATGACCGGAGGTCCGGCTCGGTTCTACGGGGTCAGTCGGGATGGAGGAGAAAACACCAGCAATCTGAACGAGGCGTCGAGCAAACACGAGAAAACAGCGTATCGCCAGCCAACCCCCCACTTCTAGTCTCCGGTTCATGGCAACGAAGAAGCCGGATGTCGCCTCGTACGCGGCAGTGAAGCCGCCAACGATGCTCAGCCACGGTGAACTGCCGTACCCGGCTGGAACGCTTGTCGAGGATCCTGCGAAACCGAGTGTGGAGACCGGCTCCACGCTCAACCACCAACAACAGATGAGGAGTTCATGATGGAAACTCGACACGAGGAGCAGGCGGGTGCCCAGTCGGCACCCGCGCCGGGCGGCGGTCTGCTGCTTGCCCGCGCCAAGGTGAAGGCCGCGCGAGAGCGCATGTCCGTCCCCTCCGACAACACTGGCGGCAAGTCCGACCAGAACGACAGCTGACAGGACTGGACACATGACCGCTGAGCCCCATGCGGTCGTCGCACACCTCGGCGAGGACTTCCTCGCCGAGGCGTCCGGCCGCACTTACCGCCTCATGCCCGGTGGTCAGGCCGTTGCCGGGCTTCTCGACTGGGATGACGTGAACGAGATTCTCGCCCGCCATCGCCTTGAGGCACCGCGGCTTCGCCTCTCGGTCAATGGTGTGGCGGTTCCGTCTGATGCCTACACCGTGCGGGAGGTCGCAAGGCGGCGCACGGTCTGGAACCGCCTTCATCCGGCAGCCCTGCACGAGCAGCTCGCCAAGGGTGCCACGCTGGTGATCGACTCGTTCGACGAGCTTCACCCCGGCGTGCAGAGCCTTGCCGGAAGCCTTGAGACGGCACTGCGCTCTCGGGTCCAGGTGAACCTCTACGCCTCTTGGACAGCCACCGAGGGCTTCGGTGTCCATTGGGACGATCACGATGTGGTGGTGGTCCAGGTGGACGGGCGGAAGCGTTGGCGAATCTACGGTCCGACCCGCGTCGCCCCGACGTATCGAGACGTGGCAGAGGCTGAGATGCCGCCGGAGGAACCAATAGCAGAGTTCGTTCTCGTCCCTGGGGACGTGCTGTATCTGCCGCGCGGCTGGTGGCACGCCGTCTCTGCCTCTGAGGGGGAACGGTCGCTGCATCTGACGTGCGGGCTGACCACCACGACTGGTCGTGATCTCGTTTCCTGGGTTCTGGACAGCCTCCTCTCGGAGGAACTGGTCCGGGCGGACCTCCCCCACTTCGGCTCGGCCGCAGAAAAGCAGCGGGCGGTCAACGGGCTGCGGGAACTCATCGTCAAGGAGTTGGCCGACGGTAGCCTGATCGACCGTTACTTTGAGCACCAGGACGCGGACGAGCGGGTACGGCTCCGGCCCAGCCTCCCGTTCGTAGCCGGAGTGCCAGCTGATCCTGACCTCCGGGCGCGGCTGCTCGCGACTCGTCACACGCTCGGCACCGACGAGGACGGCAATGCCGTACTGGCCGCAGGGGGCGAGTCCTGGACCTTCGCCCCGCCCGCCCTGCCCCTGCTCGAACGCCTCACCGACCGGTCGGAGCACCGGCTCGCGGATCTCGTCAGCAGTACCGGCCTCACGCTGGAGCAGGCGGCGGCAGTCGTCGGAGAACTGGTAGCCGGGCAGATCGTCGCGGTCGGGGGCGCGGTATGAGGGGTGCAGAGTTGGCCATGGGCACGTACCGGACGCACGGGATGGTCGCGGCAGCCCGGTCCGCCATTGCCCAGGGAGTGAGGTGGATCGACACCGCTCCGAACTACCAACAGGGGACCGCCGAGCAACAGCTCGCGTCTGTGCTGGCCGCGCATGCGTCCGTCCGGGTATCCACGAAAGTCGGCTTCCCCGGCCCGGTCGGCCGGCGGCAGGCCGTGAAGGCGGGGATACGCACGCCCTGCCGCACCGGGGTGGGGTACAGCCTCGATCCGGCCTTTGTCAGATGGCAGGCCGAGCAGAGCAGAGCCGCACTCGGCCGGACTCCGGACGTCACCTTCGTTCATAACCCCGAGCACGGCGACCCTGATCCGGGCGAACTCGATGCTCGTCTCCTGGGGGCCTTCCGGGTACTGGAAGACTGTTGCCGACAGGGGGTGATCAGGGGGTACGGGGTCGCCACCTGGTCGTCTCTGCACGACGGGTCCCTGACGGTCCCCCGTCTCTTGGATCTGGCTACCCGGGCGGGCGGGGCGGCACACGCGCTCAAGGCCATTCAGCTTCCTTTGAGCCTCGTCCACAGTGGCCCGATGTCCGATGCGCTGAAGGGCCGTGGCGTCCTCTGTGACGCCCACGAAGCCGGACTGGAAGTCTTCGCGTCGGCTCCGCTCCACGGCGGGGAACTGCTGGAGATCGTGACTCCCGGCGTCGCGGAATTGGTCTCGCCTGGCGCGACACCTCTCGATGTTGTGTTGGGTACCGTGGCTTCCTCGCCGGGCGTGACCCGCGTACTTCTTTCGGCCAGCACGGCTCATCACTGGGCAGATGCGGCCCGACTCATCCGCGTGACCCGAAGCGGCCCCTTGCACAGCACCGAAATCACGAGGATCTTGGATGCCTTCCGCTCCTGACCCGGCCACGGCACAGCGCATGCGCAAGGCGTTCGAGTACGCCGCCTCCGTCTTCGGCCTCCGCCCGGCCGGGGATGCAGAGACCTGGGGATGGGACGGCAAGACGCTCAGCGGCCCCGTGACGAGCGGTCGGTGGCTCCGCGTCGCGGCGGCACTGACGGAGAAGGCTGCTCGGGCCGCGTGGGACGGGGCGGAAACCGCGCAGGAGGCGATGCCCGACAGCGTTCCCCGGCCCCGGCTGGAAAACGTCCGTCAATGGTCGGAGGCCACATACACCTACCGGGCGGAGGTCCACGAACGCATTGAGGGCGGCGTGATCAGCTCGACCGTCATGCCCCCCTCGGGGCTCGACCTCCCCGACGCGTGGTGGGGCTCACTCCGCAATGCCCTCGGCGCGGTCTCCGAGGTCCCCACGGACAGGGTGGCCATCCGCCAGGAGCGGCTTCACTGGGCTATGCCGGAGTTCCTGGGCATCCAGGTGGATACCGAGATCCCGGAGTGGGCGACGCTGCACGCTGACATTCAGTGGTCGAATCTGGTCGGGCCTGAGCTGTGCATCCTCGACTGGGAGCGATGGGGCTTGGGCCCGGCGGGATACGACGAGGCCAATCTCTACGTTTCCAGCCTGTCCGAGCCCTCTGTCGCGGATCGCGTCCAGCGCGAGTTCGCCCCCGCACTCGCATCCCCCTCGGGGCGCTTCTCCCAGTTGGTTGTGGCCGGCGAGTACCTCCAAGGCATCGGGCGCGGCAACAACCTGGAGCTGGAAGCGCCCCTGCGGGAACTCGTCGCCCGTCTGCTCGGCTGACCCTTTCCACATGAGAAACGCCGACCGGACCTCTACTCGGGCACCCGCACCGTGGAGGAAACAGTGCGACGCTGGCTGCACGGACAGCACAGCACGTATCCCCATCTGTGGCCGCCTCCCGTGCGAGTCACTTTGAGCCCGGCCGCCTCCGCCCTCTTGAGCGCGGCTTCCACGTCCTTCTTCTGATGCCGGTCGCCGATTCCCATGGCCATACGTGCTGCTCGCAACCGGGAGGAGGACACGGAACCAGATGCGAAACCTCCCGATCCAGCCAACCCACCCGCCCGCGGCCAGGCAGCCGGGAGGCGTTCAGCCCTCCCATCCGCGCTCGCGCGGGGCAGCGCGCACGGTTGCGGGACCGACGCACCCAACCGCGTCACCCCCGCCACCCCGGCTCACCACCCCTCCGACCACCACGCGATAGACGCCAGATCCCTAGGGTCGATCCGTGGGGCGCGGGTCATGTCCGGGTGGTCGGTGACAGGGTGGGCCGAGTAGCGCGGGACCAGGTCGGACCAGTCCAGGACGCCCCGGATCAGGCCGCCCAGGGCTGTCAGGTAGGTGCGGGTGGGCGGGCTCAGCGTGGGGGACACCTCCGCCCTCAGGCGGCAGAACTGGTCGATGATGCGGTTGCACAGGTGGACGGCCTCCGTGGTCGCCTCCGCGCGGGTGCACGCCAGTTCGTGGGCGATGACGTTGACGATGTTGTAGTCGAGGGGGCCCTCCTTGGGGGCCGAGCCCAGGTCGCCGAAGAGGGACATCACGATGGACGCGGCGTCGGTCAGGGCGTGGACGGACGGGGTCTCCAGCTCGGTGGCGTCCGGGCCCGGGCCCGCGCACAGGTCGACCAGTGCCGCGCCCGCCGCCCCGGCCGCGGTGTACATCCGCAGATAGAGGAAGTCGTCCAGCGTGGGCAGCACGCCCCTTTCCGCGTCCAGCAGTTCGCGGGCCACGCCCGTCATGTACCGGGCGTGCGAGTCCACCCAGCGGCGGATCTGCGGCGCCGAGACCCGGCCCTCCAGGTACAGCCGCATGTCCCGGAGCAGCAGGATCACCGGGTGCAGTCCCTCGGGGCGGCGCCAGGGGTCGTTGAGGGTGCGGACCAGTTGGGGGGCCAGCAGGGCGTAGTTCCGCTTGCGGTCCGCCAGTTCGCCGTGGTCCAGCAGCGTGTCGAACAGCAGGCCCCACACGATGTACGCCGAGGAGAACCGGAGCAGGTCCTCGGGGGCGTCCGGGGTGAGCATGCAGGCGCAGTGGGCGGGGGCGCAGGCCACCAGCATCTCGCGTTCGGCGGCGCTCGCGCCGAATCCGAAGCGGGCGAACCAGTCCAGGGTGTGTTTCTCGATGCTCCCGGCCCGGGTGGGCGGGGTGTGCGGGATGGGGCACTTGATGTGCGAGAGGGATGGGTGAGGGGAGGTCACGGGGGTGGTGGGGGGCAGGGGGTTACGGGGGGCCGTGTTCATGGGGTGCTCCTCACGTCCTGCACACCGCTCGGGTCCGGTGACGGCACGCCCCGCACGCTCAAGCGGCGGGCCGCGTGCAGCAGTACGGCCGTGTAGGCGTGGTCGTCGGAGCGGAGGCGGGCCAGGGCGGCGCAGGCCAGGTCCGCCTCCTCGTGGACCATGGCCCGTGCCGTGTCCAGCGCGCCCAGCCGGGTCAGCAGCCCCCGCATCGCCGTGAGGGCCGACGCCGGGTCGTCGCCGCCCAGTAACGCCCGCCGCATCGCGTCCCGGTCGGCCGGACCCGCCCCCCGGTAGGCGAGCAGGACCGGCAGCGTGGGGCGCCGGTTGCGCAGATCGCTGACCGGGGGCTTCCCCTCCGTATCGGGAGCGTCGTACGGCAACAGGTCGTCCCGTAGCTGGAACGCGACCCCGAGATGGTGGCCGAACCGCCCGACCGCGTCGATCACGGGCTTCTCCGCCCCGGCGAGCACGGCCCCCACCCGGCACGCCGCCTCGAACAGCACGGCGGTCTTGGCCTCCGCCATCCTCAGGTATTCCTCCACGGTGCTGTCGATCGCCCCGGCCATGGTGATCTCGTCGTAGGCGCCCCCGCAGACCCGGCTACCGGCCGCCGACTGCACCTGCATCGCCAGTGCCACCCGGTCCACCGGGATGCCCCGCCGCGCGCATTCGGCGAGCGCGGAGAACCACTCGAAGTACAGGGCGTTCCCCGCGACGATCGCCTTCCCCGGGCCGAACACCGTGTGCGCCGCCGGACGGCCACGGCGTTCCCCGTCCTGGTCGATGATGTCGTCGTGGAGCAGGCTGCCGACATGGGCCGCCTCGAAACCGACCGCGGCCGGAACGGTGGCGTACAGCGAGCCGCCGGTGGCCAGGGCCGAGCAGAGCAGCAGTACCGGGCGCAGGAGTTTGCCCGGGGGGAGCATCGCGTGCCGGTGCAGGGTGGCCATCCCGGTCGCTGCCCCTGCCCCGCCAGTCGTACCGTCTGCCCTCCCGGCCGCTGCCGCACCGGCCGGCTCGCCGGACATCCCGCCCGTCGCCCCGTCCGCCTCACGCGGCCAGCGCCAGCCGATCTCGTCCGCGACGGCGCTCCGCAGGATCTGGAAGGTGGACAGCGCGCCGGGATCGTCGTCCTGGGCGACCATGGCGACCTCCCCTCACCTCGCGGACCCGGCCGTGGGCACGTGGTCCGGCACCGGGCCCCGCCGGGTCAGGTCGAAGTGGAGTCGGCGCGGGATGTTGAGGGCCATCAGCGGGGTCAGCCGCAGATCGGCGCCCGGTGCGGGGGTGGTGTCCCAGCGGCCCGCGATGGTCGCCAGGCCGATGACGGACTCCGTCAGGCCGTAGACGTCGCCGATGCATTTACGGGCCCCGGCGCTGAACGCCTGGAACGAGCCCTTCGGCATCGCCGACCGGGCCTCGGGCAGCCAGCGGTCCGGGTCGAAGCGTTCCGGGTCCGGGAAGACATCGGCGTTGAGATGGACGGCCGGAGGGCAGATGAGGATCGGGGCTCCCTCGGGCAGGCGCACCCCGCCGAGATCCACCGGCACGGTCGTCGCCCGGGTGAACAGCCAGGCCGGGGTCCGCACCCGCAGGGTCTCCCTGACGACCCGCTCGGTGACCACCAGCGCGGGCAGATCGTCCCAGCCCGCCGGACGGCCCTTGAGTACGTCGTCGGCCTCCGCCCGCACCGCGCGGGCGATGTCGGGATGCTCGGAGAGCAGATACAGGGCCCAGGTGAGGGTGGTGGCCACGGTCTCCGAACCGCCGGCCAGCATGGTCAGGATCTGCGCCTCGATCTCCTCGTCACTGAGGCCCGGCCCGTCCTGTGCCCCGCCGGCACCGTCGTCGCCGGGGTCGCCCGCCGCGATCAGCATGGAGAGCAGATCCCCGTGGTCCACACCGTCGCGCCGGTAGTTCTCGACAATGCGCTGTACGGTGCCCCGCACATAGGTCATGGAACGGCGATGGCGCCGATAGGCCGGAAGCGGCAGCCGGTGCAGGGCGTCCGGGAAGAACATCCACTGGAAGAATCCCGCGCTCAGTGTCTCGAAGGCATGCCGGACCCCCTCGACGGTTTCCTCGTCGGCATGGGCCGAGAAGAGGGTGCGGATGACCGTGCGCAGGGTGAGCCGGTTCATCGTCGCGTAGGCGTCGATCCGTTCCCCGTTGGACCAGGAACGCGTCAGTTCTTCGATCTCCTCCTGCATGACGGAGGCGTAGTACGCGATACGGTGCCGGTGAAAGGCGGGCTGGAGCAGTCGGCGCTGCCTTCGGTGCTCGGATTGCGGGCAGGTGCCGATGCTGTTCCCGAACAGATCTCGCGCCTTGCGGTAGAACGGGCCGCCCTTGTCGAAGGTACGGTCGTCCGCCAGAATGCGCCGGACTAATTCCGGATGGCACGGGACATAGGCGCGGGTGGGGCCCAGCCTGACCTCGACCAGATCGCCGTACTCCCGCAGCGAGGCCAGGAAGTCGACCGGCCTGCGGATCAGCGGCAGGGCGTGTCCGGCGAGCGGCAGGGCGCCGGGGGCCCGTCCGCCGATGAAGGTGGATGTCATATGAATTCCCTTCCCTTCTCTTCTTTGGATCGTAGGATTTTCTTGCGCATTCCCTTCCGGGTGCCGTCTGCGCCTTCCTGGTCTTCTCTGCCGCCAAAAGGCCGGTGATCACCCCTCCGACCGAAGGGATTCACCATTTCCCTGGAGGATCTTCACCGATGAATACCCCCCGTGAATTCCCCCACGAATGCACTCTTGTCCGGGCAGTCCGCCACGGATACGCTTGACAGTCGTGCATAAATCACATTTACGCGTGGGAGTTTTCACGCCCCCCTGGCTGCTCCCGCTGACCTCGGATCCGACCCTCGCCATCCGCCGCGAGATCGACCTCATCGAGTTCCTGGACCGTCTCGGATATGACGAGGCGTGGATCGGGGAACACCATTCCGGCGGAATGGAGATCATCGGATCTCCCGAATTGATCGTGGCGGCGGCAGCCGAGCGCACCCGGCGCATCCGGCTGGGTACGGGCGTCATCTCGCTGCCGTTCCACCACCCCCTCACCGTCGCCGACCGGATCGTCCAGCTCGACCACCAGACCCGGGGGCGCGCGATGTTCGGGTTCGGCCCGGGGCTGCTGCCCGGCGACGCCCATATGTTCGGGGTGCCCGCCCGGCAACAGCGCGCCAGAATGGCCGAATCCCTCGACATCGTCATCCGGCTCCTGGACGGCGGGACGGTGACCCGGCAGGCCGGACCGCACACCCTGCGCGACGCCCGGCTCCAGCTCGGGCCGTACACCAGGCCACGGCCCGAACTCGCCGTCGCCAGCGCCGTCACCCCCTCCGGCGGCAGACTCGCCGGGCGCTACGGCATCGGCATGCTCTGCCTCGCCGCGGCGACCGGCCCCGGCTACAGCGTCCTCGACGTGAACTGGGCGAACGCCCTGGCCGCCGCCGAGGAACACGGCCAGGTCATGGACCGCTCCGCGCTGCGCCTGGTCGCCCCCTTCCATCTCGCCCCGACCCGCGACCAGGCGATCCGCGAGGTCGAAGCCGGCTTCCGGCGCTGGGCCCGGCACGCCGACCGCGTGATCGAGGGCGGCACCGCGACGGTCGGATACGCCGACTTCGAATCGTTTCTGGGCAGCGACGGGGTCACGGTCGGCACCCCCGCCGACGCGGTCGCCGCGCTCGCCCGGTACTGGGACAAGTCAGGCGGCTTCGGCGCGATCCTCAACCAGATCACCCACTTCGCCGACGACGAGGCCGGCAGACGTTCCCATCTGCTCCTCATCGACCAGGTGATGCCCGCCTTCACCGCACACTGCGCGCCCCGCCTGGCCTCCCACGACTGGTCCGCCGCCCACCGCACCACCTGGTTCGGCGACACCTTCAAAGCGGCGGAGGCGGAGATCCGCAGACATCTCGACGGGGGCCGCGCCTCCGGAAATCCACCCGAATCGGAGACCGGTCCGGGTATCGGCACCACCTGACCCGAAAAGCTGTGCAACCCTCCAGGTGAGCCATCGGTCCAACGTGGGCGAATTCCCGTCGCCCAACACAAGGGACCGAATTGAAGACATCACCCTGCGAGGGTCACGGATCGCTACCCTCCATATCCCCGACACCCCCCATATCTCCACGAGGAATTCATCCGCCCCCGCACCTTCGGCCCGATATACAAGGGCTCCGCGCGGTGGCCGTCGCACTGGTCGTCCTCTCACATGCCGCCATTCCTCCCTTCAGCGGTGGATATGTCGGCGTCGATGTCTTCTTCGTCATCTCGGGCTTTCTCATCACCTCCTCGCTGCTGCGCGAGTTGTCGACCACGGGTCGGATATCGATCCGGACGTTCTACGCCCGCCGCGCGCTGCGGCTGCTGCCCGCCTCGACGCTCGTGGTCGTCGCCACCCTGGCCGGCTCCTGGCTGTTCCTGTCGAAGGCCCGCTTCACCGAGTACGCGGGGGACGCGCTGAGCAGTGCCCTGTACGCGGTGAACTTCCGGTACGCGCTGAGCGGCACCGACTATCTCGCCGAGGGCAGCCCTCCGTCGCCGTTCCAGCATTTCTGGTCGCTGGCCGTGGAGGAGCAGTTCTATCTGCTCTGGCCGCTGCTGCTGATGCTCAGTTGGCGGCCCACGGGCCGACGCCGGTTCCTGGCCGTACCGCTCGTCGTGCTCTGCCTGGTCTCGCTCGGGCTGAGCGTCCTGACGACGAGCGGTTCGCCGTCCTGGGCGTACTTCGGCTCGCACACGCGTTTCTGGGAACTCGGCGCCGGCGCTCTCCTCGCCCTGTCCGCACGGCGACTCGACAGGCTCCCCGCCCATTGCGCCGCCCCGGCCACCTGGATCGGCCTGCTCTGCATCGCGCTGTCGGCCGTCCTGTACGACGGCGGCACGCCGTTCCCCGGCCCCTACGCGCTCCTGCCGGTGCTCGGAACCGTCCTCGTCCTGGCGGGCGGCGGCTCGCCGACTCCGTACGGCGCCCGGTGGCTGCTCGCCCGGCGGCCCGCGGTGTGGATCGGCGGGCTGTCGTACAGCTGGTATCTGTGGCACTGGCCGTTGCTGATCATCGGCCCGCTGGCCCTGGACCGCCCCGCGGACCTGCCGCTCGCGCTGGGGCTGGGGCTGCTCGCGCTGCTCCCGGCCTGGGCGACCCTGCGGCTGGTGGAGAATCCCGTACGGTTCCACGCCGGTCTGCGCGGCAGGCCCGGCCGGGCGCTGGTGCTCGGCGGGGTGCTGTCGGCGGGCGCGGCGGTGCTGGCCCTGACGTCGTCCTTCTTCCCGCCGCCGATCGACTCCGGCAGACCCGGGCCGGAGCTGCGACAGGAGACGGCGACCGCCACGGATCCGCTGCCACGCCTGCGGCAACTCCTGGAGGACTCCGGGACGAGCCTGCCCAGCAATCTGACGCCACCCCTGACCGAGGTCAAGGACGCGGAGTCCGCGGTGTACCGGGACGGCTGTCATGTGGGGTACGCCGGCACCCAGAGCCCGTCCTGTGTCTATGGCGACCCCGGCTCGGACACCGTCGTCGTGCTGTTCGGGGACTCCCACGCGGCCCAGTGGTTCCCCGCGCTCGACGCGCTCGCCCGTACCCACCACTGGAAACTGGTGTCCCTGACGAAGGCGTCGTGCAAACCGGCGAGGGTGACCACCGTCCAGAACGGCGGGCCGTACAGCGCCTGCGACACCTGGCGCACCAGGGCGCTCGCGCGGATCGCGGCGCTCGATCCCTCGCTGGTGATCGTGTCGTCCTCGGAGGCGGGTGATCCGGCGTACCCCACGAGCGATCCCGGTCAGCAGTGGACCGACGGGTTCCGTGAGACCTTCGCGGCGCTCGGGGAGTCGGGGGCCCGGGTCGCCGCCCTGCTCGACACACCGTGGCCGAAGTCGGACGCGGTCGACTGCGCGGCGACCTACCCGCTGGACCTCGGCCGCTGCGCGAGCGAGGTGTCCGAGGCGATCCGGGACCCGGCCCGCAGAGACGCCGTCCGGGAGGCGGCGGAGTCGGCCGGTGCCCTGGTGATCGATCCCGCGCCCTGGCTGTGCACCCCGGCCGGAGACTGTCCGGTCCTCGCGGGCAACGCCCTTGTCTATCGCGACGACAGCCATCTGTCCGAGGCGTTCGCCGGGGCGGTCGCGCCGGTGCTGGGCGAGGTGATCACCCCTGTGCTCGGCGAGGAGCCGCCGGACCTTTCCGCAGGGCCGTAGGCGGTAGGGCGGTAGGGCGGTAGGCCAGACCGGTGGAGCCCTCGGCTACACCGCCCGCACCGCCGACAGCCGATGCACATCCCGGGCCGTCCCCGTCACCCCCGACAGGAATCCCTGCGCCCGGGGGGACGCGTTGCGGGTGAGCCATTCCGGGTCGATGTCGCACACCGCGACCTTGACCTCCGTACCGGCGAGGGCCAGGGGGAGGGTGTGGACGACCGTGGAGGGGAAGCTGAGGATGGTGCGGCCCACCGGGCCGCGGCGGGCGATGAGTTCGAGGGGGAGTTCGGGGCGGACGATCTCCAGGCCGGTCTCCGCGTGCAGCCGGTGGAGTTTCTCGGTGCTCTCGCGGCGGTGGGCGAAGTAGCGGGTCGCGCCATGGGTCTTGGCGAGGGTACGGACCGCGTCCAGATAGCGCTCGCCGTCCACGACCCCCGTCTCGACCAGGGAGGTGCCCACCATGTCGGCGCCCTTGGTGATGCGCGGGGGGCCGAAGCGGGCGCGGGTCCAGGAGAAGTCGTTGGCCGAGACGGTGACGCCCTCGGGGGTCTCCGCCATCGGCATGGAGGAGAAGATCTCGACCCGGCGGCCGGGCCGGGGGGTCAGCCGGCGCCTCGCCGCCGAGGACACCGGGGCGAACAGCAGATCGCGCGGGCTCTGCCGGCTGCCCTTGCGGTGCCAGCGCACCAGGCGCTCACCGCGGGCCAGTTGGGTGACGAACTCCATCGTGGCCGTGCCGTCGTCCACGACGACGAGGTCACGGGCGGAGGTGATGGTGAGCAGCAGCTGTACATAGCGGGAGAACGGGTCGCCCATGACGATCCGGTCGGCGCGGCGCAGGATGCCCAGCAGGCCGCCGACCGTCTGGAAGGGGGCCGTGCTGCCGCCGCGCGCCTCCTCCCAGCGCACCTCGTAGCCCTCTTCGCGGGCCAGCTCCGACATCCGGCGCAGCTGGCCCCGGGTCATCGGGTCGAGGGGCGAGAGGACCACGAGGGTGAGGCCCGCGCCGGGGGTGTGCGTGTGCGCCCACTCCAGGACGTTCAGGAGCTGCACCGGGCTCTCGACGAACGCGAGGGTGCGGTGCGGCTGCTCTGCGGAGCGGGGGCCGGGCACTTCGGCGCGGGGACTCATCCTCGTACGACCATCCCGTTCAGGAGGGAGAGATAACCGGAGAAGAAGGGAGGGGGCTTCAGACCTGGACGGGCTCGCCGGCCGCCGCCGCGATCTCCGCCTCGGCCACCACGCCCTGGACGCGGCGCAGCTTCTTCATCGGGCCCAGCTCCGAGTCGTAGACCTGCTTGATGCCGTTGCCCAGCGACGCCTCGATGGTGCGGATGTCGCGGACCAGCCGGGTCAGGCCCTGCGGCTCGACGGAGGCGGCCTGGTCGGAGCCCCACATCGCGCGGTCCAGGGTGATGTGGCGCTCGACGAACGTGGCGCCGAGCGCGACGGCGGCGAGGGTGGTCTGGAGGCCGGTCTCGTGGCCGGAGTAGCCGATCGGGACGTTCGGGTACTCCTTCTCCAGGGTGTTGATCACCCGGAGGTTCAGCTCCTCCGCCTTCGCGGGGTAGGTGGAGGTGGCGTGGCACAGGAGGATGTTGTCCGAGCCCAGGACCTCCACCGCGTGGCGGATCTGGCGGGGGGTGGACATGCCGGTGGAGAGGATCACCGCGCGGCCGGTGGCGCGCAGGGCGCGCAGCAGTTCGTCGTCGGTGAGGGAGGCGGAGGCCACCTTGTGGGCGGGGACGTCGAACTTCTCCAGGAAGGCGACGGCCTCGGTGTCCCACGGGGAGGCGAACCAGGCGATCCCCTTCTCCTTGCAGTGCTCGTCGATCTGGCGGTACTCGGCCTCGCCGAACTCCACGCGGTGGCGGTAGTCGATGTAGGTCATCCGGCCCCAGGGGGTGTCGCGCTCGATGTCCCACTGGTCGCGCGGGGTGCAGATCTCCGGGGTGCGCTTCTGGAACTTGACCGCGTCGCAGCCGGCCTCGGCGGCCACGTCGATCAGCTTGAAGGCGTTCTCCAGATCACCGTTGTGGTTGATGCCGATCTCGCCGCAGACGTAGACGGGCTTGCCGGGGCCGACCTCGCGGGCGCCGAAGGAGCGGACGCGGGAGTGCGAGTGGGGGTGGGGGAAGGAGTTGCTCATGACTCGGGGGTGTCCTTAACTGTCACGTTGTCACTTGTCGAGGGTGTCGAGAGAGGGGCCGAGGAGCCATCCGGCGATCTCCCGGATGGCGCCGTCACCGCCGGGCAGGGAGGTGACGGCGCGGGCGGCGCCGCGGACGACGTCGTGGGCGCTCGCGACCGCCACCGGCCAGCCGACGAGGGCGAAGCACGGCAGGTCGTTGACGTCGTTGCCGACGTAGAGCACGCGCTCCGGCGCGATGCCCTGCTCCTCGCACCACTGCTTGAGGGCGAGGTCCTTGCGGTCGATGCCGTGCAGCACGGGAACCTTCAGCTTCCGGGCGCGGGCGGCGACGACGGGGTTCTGTTCCGTGGACAGGACGAGCAGCTTCAGGCCGCTCTTGCGCAGGGCGGCGACACCGAGGCCGTCGCCGCGGTGCACGGCGACGAACTCCCGGCCCTCGGAGTCGATCAGCACCCGGTCGTCGGTCTGGGTGCCGTCGAAGTCGAGGACGACCGCGTCGATGTCGTCGGCGGTCGGCAGCGCGCCGGGCCGGTCGGCGTCGAAGATCGTGGCGAGCGCGCGGGCGCGGGCCAGCTCGTGCGGGTCGTCGATCTCCAGCACCCGGGCCGGGTCGGTGCGCACCAGTTCGGTGCGGCCGAAGAAGCGGTGCTGGTGCTCGCGGAAGCCGGGCGCGGCCATGGCGTAGGCGGCGCCGGTCTCCAGGAAGTCCTGGGGGCGGTCCTGGCGGCGCGGCCGGAAGGACTTGTCGTGGTTGACGCCGTAGCCGCCGGTGGGCCGGGCGCCCAGGTCGGAGGCCTCGTCGTCGGCGTTGCGCCAGAGGAAGCCGTGGAAGGGGGCGACGGTGACGGCGGTGTCGGCGCCGTTGTCCACGATCGCGGCGGCCACCCCGTCGATGTCCTCGCGCAGGAGGAAGGGGCTGGTGCACTGGACGAGCAGGACGACGTCGACGGGGGCGCCGTGCAGCGCCTCGTGGGCGTTCATGGCGTGCAGCACGGCCGCCTCGGAGGTGGCGGTGTCCCCGGCGATGGCGGCGGGGCGCAGCACCACCTCGGCGCCGGCCTGACGGGCGGCGGCGGCGATGGCCTGGTCGTCGGTGGAGACCACGACGTCGGTGACCAGCCGGGCGCCGACGCATTCGCGGACCGCGCGGGCGACCAGCGGGACGCCGCCGACGGAGGCGAGGTTCTTCGCGGGCACGCCCTTGGAACCGCCGCGGGCGGGGATCACCGCGAGCACCCGGCGCAGCGTCGCGCGGTTGCCCGTCTGGGGGTGGGACATGGGTGTCACTCCTTGTTCGGTGCGGCTCACAGCTCCCCCATCCGCCGGATGACGGGAGCGACCCGCTGGACGCCGTGCCGGTAGGCGCCGCGTGCGGCGCGGCGCACTATCTGCCGGACCGGTCCGGGGTCCTTGTCGTGCGCGGGGGCGCCGGGCAGCGGGGTGCCGTCGGGGCCGAGGTGGTGGCGGGCGAGGATGCCGGGCAGATAGCCGGGCGCGGTCGCCGGGGTGTAGTACGGCGTGAGCGGGGCGAGTCCGCCGGGCCGGGCGAGCAGCTTGCCGATCCGCTCGCGGGCGGCGTCGAACGCGGTCGCGTACGAGCCGTCGGCCGCCACGCCCTGCCGGGCCACCCAGTCCGGGTCCGGGGCGGGCCGGTGCCCGGCGTCGAGCTGGTCCCAGGAGGCGAGGCAGCCGGAGCCGACGAAGTGGTGGTTGCCGAGCGGCTCGCGGACGCCGAGGTCGGTGAGGACGACGGTGGGGATCCGGCGGTGCAGCGACTCCAGCGCGGCCGTCGAGCTGACCGTGACCAGCAGATCGCTGCGGTCCAGGACCTCGCCCATGTTGCCGTACACCAGCCGGAAGTTGGCGGGCGGCTCGCCGAGCCGCTGGGCCAGCTTCTGGTACGGGTGTTCCTCGATGTGGGTGGTGTGCTCGCCGGGCTTGGAGCGCAGCTTGAGCAGCACCTGGCGGTCCGGATGCAGCCGGGCGTGCCCGACCAGCCGCTCCAGCAGATACGCCCGGTCCCGGCGGCTCTCGGGGACGGAGGGCTGGGCGGCGAAGACGACGGTGTACGGGTGGTCGTGCTCGCAGGTGTAGGGGGCGCCGCCCAGGAACGGCAGGGCCACCTCGGTCACCGCCGAGGCGTCCGCGCCCACCCCCTCGTACACCGCCCGGAAGCGTTCGGCGTCCTGGCGGGAGTTGGCGAGGACCAGGTCGGCGCCGTGCCGCAGCAGCAGGCCGTCGGTGAGCTTCTCGTAGACGACGCCGACATAGCCGGTGACGACGACGGGCCGCTGGCGGTGGTCCTCCCAGATCCGCTTCAGGCCGTGCAGCATCGCCTGGACGCCGCCGCCGACCAGGGAGAGGACCAGGACGTCGTATCTCTCCCGGGCCATGATTCTCAGGAACTCCACAGCCGTGACCTCGCGCAGCGAGTCGGCGGGCACGCCGACCTCGGCGAGCTGGCGCGGGGTGGGGGTGGCCCGGCCGCGCAGCAGATAGCCGTCCAGGGCGGGGGAGACTTGCGAGCCGTCACCGGCTGCGGTTTCCATGGACGGGCCGGGGGCGATACGGCGCGCGGTCAGGGCACCCCATTTCCATCGGGTGTCCGAGTCCGCGAGTACGGCGATCCGGGGGGCCTTCGTTGTACTTGGTGGCACGCCCAAGACCGTAGGAAGCAATTCCTAGTTGTAGCCCAACCGCGACTCAACAAAAAGTTAACAGCAGCCCACCGAAAGACGAACTGGCTCGCCAGAGCCGAGAAAGTACACGGGATGCACCGTTCCGACACATTGAGTTCACCCTCTGTACCCCAACCGGAAAGTTCACCAGCGGGGCCGCCTTCTAGGCTTTCGCGGGTGCCAAAGCTTTCCGTGATCGTGCCGTTCTACAACGTGCAGCAATATGCCCCGGACACCCTCCGAAGTCTTCATATGAACGCCAGGAGCGACTTCGAATTCATTCTTGTCGACGACTGCTCCCGGGACGAGACGCCGGCGATTCTCGAACGCGCGGCCGATGACCTCTCGGCCGTCGCCCAGGTGAGGTTCATCCGCCACCAGGAGAACGGCGGGCTCGCCACCGCCCGCAACACCGGCCTCGACGCCGCGACCGGCGAGTATCTGACCTTCCTGGACGGTGACGACTGGCTGGCCCCCGGCTATCTGGGCGAGCTGGTCGGCGCCCTGGAGGAGCTGGGCTGCGACTTCATCCGCACCGATCATGTGCAGGCCAAGGCGCGTGCCCGATCCGTGCACCGGGTGCCGGTGGGCCTGCGGGGCGAGGTGCTGAACCCGCGCGAGGCGATCCTCCCGGCCGACCGCACCACGTCCGTCGACTACGCCTACGCCTGGGCCGGCGCCTATCACCGCCGGCTGCTGGACAAGGGCCTGCTGCACTTCACCCACGGGCTGCGCACCGCCGAGGACCGGCCGTGGATCTGGCAGCTGCACCGGGAGGCGGAGTCCTTCGCCGTGGTCGGTCTGCTGGGCGTCTTCTACCGCCGCGGGGTGGCCAGCTCGCTCACCCAGATCGGTGACGTCCGCCAGCTCGACTTCATCCGCGCCTTCGACGAGGTGATCGAGGAGACGTCCGCCGACCGCGACGCCGCCAAGCTGCTGCCCAAGGCGGTGCGCACCTATCTGGCGATCATCGCCCACCATCTCTCGGAGATCGAGAAGTTCGAGCCGCCGGTGGCCAAGCAGCTGCGGGTGCTGAGCGCGGCGGCGATAAAGCGGATGCCGCAGGAGATGCTGGGGGACGTCCTCGACACCATGGACCTGAACCGCTCGACCAAGCTGCGCCGACTGCGGCGCCGGGTCACCTCAGCGAAGGCGGCGGCGTGATGTCCCGTACCGACCGGACTTCCGGTATGAGCGAGAACGCCGGGGTGGGCGGGGGCTCCGGTGCGGGCGGGGGCTCCGCTGTGGGCGAGGGCTCCGCTGTGGGCGGGACTTCTGGTGCGACCCGGACCTCCGGGGGGACCGAAGCCTCCGGTACCACCTGGTCCTCCGGTACGACCCGGACCTCAGGTACGACCGACACCTCAGGTACGACCGACACCTCAGGTACGACCGACACCTCAGGTACTACTGAGAACTCAGGTACGGCCCAGGCCTCCGGGGTGACCGGGAGCGCCCGTACCACGCAGATCTTCTGTGTCTCCACTCTCTACGGCGCCGCCACCCTCGCCGCCGCGATCGAGTCGGACTGCTTCACCGAGCCCGACCGCCGGGTGCTGCTGGTCTTCAACAACGCGGCGACCCCGGAGACCACGCCGAGCGTGGACGAGATGCCGGGCTTCGAGTCGCTGCGCCCGCACTTCGACGAGGTGCTGTCCTTCAACGAGGCGATCCGGCCCTTCCACCCCGGGGCGTGGGCGCCGCGGCTGGACGACATGCCGTTGCTGGAGCGGTACTTCCGGCTGCTGTGGGGGATGGAGGGCGACCGGGTCTCCCTGGTCATGGAGTCCCTCCAGGTCAACCCCGCGCTGTCGCTGGCCCAGATCTTCACCGGCTGCCCGGTGCATGTCTACGCCGACGGGCTGATGAGCTACGGCCCCACCCGCAACAAGATCGACCCGTTGGTCGGCACCCGGGTGCAGCGGCTGCTGCACCTGGATCTGGTGCCGGGGCTGAAGCCGACGCTGCTGACCGAGTTCGGGGTGCCCGCCGAGACCGTGCCGACCTCGGCCTTCCTGAAGGTGCTGAGCGAACTGACCGCCGGCGAGCTGCCCGCCGTACCGGACAACGCGGCGCTGCTGCTCGGCCAGTATCTGTCCGCGCTGAACATCCTCTCCCCCGCCGAGGAGGAGGACCTCCATGTGCGGATGATGCGCGGGGCCGTCGAGCGCGGCCACCGCTCCATCGTCTTCAAGCCCCACCCGACCGCCCCCGCGAGCTACGGCCACGCGCTGGAGAGCGAGGCGGCGAAGCTCGGCGTCCAGCTCACCGTGGTCGACACCCCGGTGCTCGCCGAGGTGCTCTACGAGAAGACCCGGCCCGCCCTGGTCGTCGGCTGCTTCTCGACGGCGCTGTTCACCGCGTCCGCCCTCTACGACCTGCCCGTCGCCCGGATCGGCACGGAGCTGCTGCTGGAGCGGCTGGCCCCGTTCCAGAACAGCAACCGGGTGCCGGTGGCGCTGGCGCATGCGCTGGTGCCGGGGCTGGCGGACGGGAAGGGCGCCGGCACGCTGTCGGCCGAGCTGCTGCAAGGGCTGATCACCACCATAAGCTTCACGATGCAGCCGCAGATCTACCCGGAATTGCGAGCCCCGGCTGAACGATTCCTTGAACAGCACTACGGGCCACGCACCCTGGTCTACTTCAGACGGCGCCGGCTGACCGCGCTGGGCCTGCCGGGCGGTATCCCGGAACGGCTGTCGTTCCTCCCCCGCTCCTCCACCGCACGGCGAGTGGTGCGCAAGGCACGGCAGCTGAAGAAAAGGATGCACAGCTGAATCCCGGTGTGATGAACGGACATATGGGTGGGTGGATCCGACGGCTGAGGATCCACCCACTCGGCTTTCCACCGGATAGGGGGTGAATTTCCACTATTCCCGGTGACGGAACGGGAAGCGATACCCCATGGACGACCCCCGGCCGACCACTCGTCGCCTGCCGTTCATACGATTTCCATAGCTTCCCCCAATGTCACAATCGCCCTGCGCCCTGCCGGCATCCCCCCGCTCCGGCGGGCCGAGATGACCCAGCAGGACATACGCGTGGTGGCCCAGGCCACCGCCCCCACCACCGTGCCCGCAACCGCACCCGGTCCACGGACACCGCCGGACCCCGGGCGCCGCCCGCTGATCTCGTACGTGCTCCCGGTCTACAACGAGCGGGAGGGCATCACCGCCTTCCACACCGAGCTGACCGCCGCGCTCACCGAACGCCCGGACCTGGACTACGAGCTGGTCTACGTCAACGACGGCTCCTCGGACGGCTCGCTCGCCCTGCTCACCGACCTGGCGAAGAGCGACGGGCATGTGCGCGTGGTCGACTTCGCCCGGAACTTCGGGCACCAGATCGCCATCACCGCCGGACTGGACGTCGCCGAGGGCGACGCCGTCATCGTGATGGACACCGATCTCCAGGACCCGCCCCGGGTCAGCCTGGAACTGGTCGACGCCTGGCGCGACGGCGCCGAGATCGTGCACGCGCGCCGGCGCACCCGCCAGGACTCCGCCTTCAAACGGGCCACCGCGCACCTCTACTACCGGGCCCTGCGCTCCTGCACCGACGTGGACATCCCGCTGGACACCGGCGACTTCCGGCTGCTGGACCGCAAGGTCGCCGACGAACTGCGCCGGTTCCGTGAGCGCAGCCGCTTCGTGCGCGGCATCGTCGCCTCGATGGGGTACCGGCAGACCGAGGTGTCCTTCGACCGCGACGAACGGTTCGCCGGGGAGACCAAGTACCCGTTGCGCAAGATGGCCCGGCTCGCCGTCGACGGTGTCACCAGCTTCTCCACCGTCCCGCTGAAACTGATCACACGGCTGGGCTTCGTGGTGCTGCTGCTGTCCCTCGCGGGCATCGTCTACGCCCTCGCCATGAAGCTGTTCCGGCCCGACATCACCGTCTCCGGCTGGACCATGCTGATGGTCGTCGTGCTCTTCCTCGGCGGCACCCAGATGCTGTCCCTCGGCGTGATCGGCGCCTACCTCGGACGCGTCTACAGCGAGGCCCAGGGGCGGCCCCTGTATCTGGTGCGCGAGGTGATCGGCGGGCGGGACGCCCGGCGGGGGACGCCCGGTGCCCGCTGAGATCCTCACCGGGGACGCGCCCGTGACGGCCCGGGACCCGGCCGGGGCCGCCGGGCGGACCCGCACGCTGCGCCAGCTGGTCCGCTACACCCTGATCGGCGGCAGCGGAGTCGTCCTCGACCTGCTGGCCTTCCTGGTCCTGCACAACGCGGCGGGCCTGGACGAACAGCTCGCCAACGTGCTCAGCACCACGCTGGGCATCACCAACAACTTCGTACTGAACGCGCTGTTCACCTTCGAACGGCGGGACCGGCTCGTGGTGCGCTTCCTGCGCTTCTACGCCGTCGGGCTGACCGGGATCGCCCTGACGCAGCTGCTCTTCCTCGTCCTCACCGACTCTCTGGGGATCGACGCCAACCTGGTCAAGGCGGGCTCGCTGCCGCTGGTCCTGGCGCTCCAGTTCGCGCTCAACAGAAAGTGGAGCTTCGCATGAACCTCGGCATCATCGGCGCGGGTGCCGCCGGCCTCACCGCGGGCTGGGACGCCGTACGCGCCGGCCACCAGGTCACCCTTCTGGAGGCGGCCGGCGAACCGGGCGGTCTGGCGGCCTCGCTGGAGGTGGGCGGCGCCCCGCTGGAGCGCTACTACCACCACATCTTCCGCAGCGACCGCGCCATGATCGGCCTGATCCAGGAGCTGGGGCTCGGTGACGCGCTGCGCTTCCACAAGCCGACCACCGGTATCTACCGGGGCGGCCGGCTGATCGACTTCACCACACCGTTCGACATGGTGCGCTTCCCTGGGTTCTCGCCGCTGGACTCCCTGCGCTTCGCGGTCTCCTCCGCCGCGCTCAAGGCGATCCGCGGCGGCGAGCGCTTCAACGACCGTACGGCGCTGGCCTGGCTGCGGCGCTGGGCGGGCCGCCGGGCCACCGCGTCGGTGTGGGAGCCGCTGCTGCGCGGCAAGTTCGGCGAGCGGGCCGAGCAGGTGTCGATGGCGTGGCTGTGGGCCCGTATCCACTGCCGCACCTTCGAACTGGGCTATGTGGACGGCGGGTTCGAGCGGGTGTACACGGCGCTGCGCGACGGGATCGAGGAGCGCGGCGGGAAGGTCGAGTTCAACAAGGCCGTCGAGTCGATCCAGCAGGACGGCGAGGACGCACCGGCGGTGGTGCGGTGCGCCGACGGCTCCCGCTACGCGTTCGACCGGCTGATCGTCACCACGCCGCAGCCCGTGTTCGCGCGGGCGGCCGGGCTGCCCGCCGGCGACACCGTGTGGCAGAACCAGTACCTGGGCGCGACCTGCTTCGTGCTGGAGCTGGACCGCAGCGCGATCCCGTACTACTGGCTCAACATCAATGAGCCGGACTTCCCGTTCCTCGCGGTGGTCGAGCACACCAAGATGATCGACCCGGCCGTCTACGGCGGCCGTCACCTCCTCTACGTCGGCAACTACGTCGAGCGCGAGGACTGGCGGTTCACCACCGAACCGGCCGAGCTGCTGGAGCGGTTCCTGCCGTATCTCCAGCGGATCAACCCGGAGTTCGACCGGTCCTGGATCAAGGACTGGCACTTCTCCCGGGCCGGGTACGCACAGCCGGTGGTCACCCCCGGGTACCGGTCGCTGATCCCGCCGCACGAGACGCCGATGAGCAAGGTCACGCTGGTGACGATGGCCCAGATCTATCCGCAGGACCGGGGGCAGAGCTACTCGGTGGCGCTGGCCCGGAAGGTCACCGCCTCACTCGGGCTCAGCTGACGAGAAAGGGGCCCCGGCGATCACCCGGCCGGGGCCCCTCATCAGACACGCCCTAGGCCTTGCGCGTGCACAGCACCGTCTTCGAGTTCGGCAGTGACGCCGACGGGGGCGGGCAGTCGTACACGGCGAAGATCCGCTCGCGCAGGGCGGTGTCCACGTTGCCGGGCTGGAACCAGAACCGGTCCAGGACCGCGTAGGGCGCCGGGTCGTGGTCCACGCAGTCCGCGTTCTCCCGGTAGGAGGGCAGCTCGGCGACATCGGGCAGGAACCGGGTGCGCTGGAGGAAGGTGGCGATCGGGTAGCGGCACCGGACCGGATTGCCCAGCTGGTACGCCGTCTCCCCGAAGGCCAGATACAGCACCGGGGCGTCCTCGGGCAGCCCGGCGGCCCGCAGTTCATCCGCGAGGCGGGCCGCGTCCCGCTGCGAGGCCAGGAATTCGGCGTTGGTCTCCTGGACCTTGCCGTGCTGGACCAGGTGCGGTGAGCCGGGCCATGGACCGGCGGCCAGGCAGACCACACCGGACAGGGCGATCAGCGCGGCGGGCAGGATCGCGCGGCGCGGACCGGCGTCCGTGCGCGCGGCCCGGGTCCGGCGCCGCTCCCGCATCGCATCCAGCACCGCCGCCAGCAGCACCAGCACGCCCACGGCCCACAGCACCGCCGGACGCTGGAGGGCCTTCGGCGCCTGCGCGTACAGCGGGGTCAGCGCACCGAGGGCCAGCGAGGCCACGCCGAACAGCCAGGGCGGGGAGCGGCGGGACCCGCCGACGGCGAGGCCCCACAGGGCGGCGGCGAGCACCGGGAGCTGGGCGCCGTGGTAGGTGAACCAGTTGCCCTGGTAGGCGACGACCGCGAGCGAACCGGCACCGGCCGCGAGGCACACCAGCAGCAGTTCCGCGCGCCGGGCCCGGCCTCTCACCCGGGCCAGGAGCAGCACCAGCGCGCCAGGCAGCAGCAGGAGAACGGGGCTCGGCGCGGCCCGGTCGGCCAGGAAGTCCACCGTGCGGGCCAGCAGCTCGGACGGGTCGACGCCGGTCCGGCCGAGCGCGGACTGGTTGATCCGTGGCATGTCCTTGGTCCACTGCCACTCGCGGGGCGCGGCGAGGAGGCTGAACCCGAGCAGGGCGAGCGACACCGCGCCGGAGACCAGCGCGAGACGTACCGCCCGCCACCGGTCGAACGCGTACACCGCCAGCAGCGCGACGCACGCGGTGACGACGGTGGTGAACTTCATCATCACCGCGAGGGCCAGCGGCAGCGCGCCGAGCAGCGCCGCGGGCCAGGGCCGGGCGCAGCCCAGCGCGGCGGCGACACCGCACACGGACAGCACCACGGCGGCCCACTCGGGCTGGAGGAAGTCCACTCGTGGCGCGAGTGCCATGGCCAGGCCCACGGCTCCCGCGGTGAGCGCCGCCTCACGTCCGCTGACCCGGCGGATCAGCGCGAGGTACAGGGCGTAGGCGGCGGCAGCGGCGAGCAGCACGCCCGCCGCGTTCATCAGGGCCTCGCTGAGCGCCGTACCGCCGAAGGAGAGGGCGTCGAGGCCGGCGACGAACCACCGGTAGAAGAAGGGGCGATGGACGAAGAGGTCCGACGGGGAGTGGCCGGCCGCCTCGCCGGAGCGCAGGGCGGCCAGCACATAGTGCAGATCGCCGGTGAGCCGGCGGGCGACGACGGTGTACACCACGGCCGCCGCCGCGGGCAGGGCCACCACCGGCCACCACAGCCGGGAGCGGCCCGGACCTCCCCGCCGCCCCCGGGGCGCGGTGGCGGCGGGGGCGTCCGGGGTGAGCACGCTCACCGGATCAGCTCCCGAGAATCGCGCGCAGGTCGGCGGCGTTGGCCTGGGTCACCTTCCACAGCTCCTGCTGCCGGCCGTGCACGTCGGCGACGCTCTTGGCGTGGTCGGCGAGCAGATCGCGGGAGCGCTCCACGAGCAGCGCGGCGAGGTCGCGGTCGTGCACGGAGACGCCCCACTCGGGCCGGTCGATGTCGCGCAGGAAGTACGCCATCTTCGGGTGCGAGATCAGGCTGATGATGGGCGTGCCGCAGCCGAACGGGATCATGCCCGCGTGGCCGCGCATGCCGATGACCAGCCGGGTGCGGGCGTACAGATCGCGGATCTCGTCGTTGTCGAAGTCGTACATCGGGATGACCGGCAGCGAGATGCCGTGCTCGCGGCGCAGGTCGAAGGCGAGCTTCTCGTCGTCGAGGGAGTGCGCGACGCACTGCACCTCGGCGAGCGCGCCGAGGTCCTTGACGGCGCTGGCCATCTGGGCGAGGAAGTAGCGGTAGTCGTGGCCGAAGCGCAGGCCCGCGCGGTCGTAGGCGGCGTTGAGCAGAATGGTGTCGTCGCGGATCAGCGGGTCCTGCCAGTCGTCGACGAGCTGCCGGGTGACCGTGGTGGGGCAGGGCTGGAAGCGGACCTTGTCGTGCAGGTGCGCGGGGAGCATGCCGCGCACCTTCTCTATGGAGCCGTGGTTGCGCAGCCCGAAGAAGGCGGAGCGCTCCACGAGCTTGAGCAGCGATTCGCGGAACCGCTGGGCGCGGTAGGACTGCCCGTCGAAGGCGTTGAAGCCGACCGCGTAGACCGCGATGGGGACGTCGATGCGCTCCAGGAGGTCGTCCGGGACGTTCCACTGCCAGGCGCTGTTGCCGTTGGGCATGGTGTCCGGGATGAACAGGCCGCCACCGCCGATGACCAGTCCGCGCCGGGCGTTGACCCGCTCCAGGGCGGCCTCGTCGAACAGCCGGTGGGCGTGCACGGAGTGCCAGCGCCGGGTGGTGGTGTCGGGGTCGAAGGCGAGCCGGACGCTCTCCGGGAGCAGCTTGTCGCCGGCGTTGCCCTGCCGGTCCATGTAGAAGGCGACGTGCGCGAGCTGCTGGTCGGCGCTGCCCTGCTGCTGGGTGGGCACCTGGGTGGTGCGCTGGTGCCAGAGGCGGCTGGCGCGGTGTGTGGGATCGACGGTGAGTCCGGCCAGCGCGTAGGCGCGGGCGGTGGCGTCCTCGCCGTGCACCCAGGAGATCTGGGCGAGCCGGGCGAAGGCGGTGGCGGCGCGGTTGGGCGCGGCGGTGGCCAGCAGCAGCTGGGCGTCGGCCTCGTCGTAGCGGGAGACGCTCATCAGGGCGTGGCCGTAGACCTCGTGCGGCCAGGCCTCGTCGATGGGGATGTGCACCTGCTCCAGGACATCCACGGCCGACTGGTAGTCGCCGGCGCCTATGTGGGCGAGGGCGAGGCGGCGGGCGATGTCGACATCGCCGGTGCGCCGGACGTGCGGGGTGGCGAAGTGCACCAGCAGGTCGTGGTGGTGGGTGCCCGGCCGGGAGACGTAGGCGGCGGCCAGTTCGGCGTCGCTGATGTCGAACTCGCGCCAGCGCTCCTGTGCCTGGCCGTAGCCGGACTCGCCGCCCTGCCAGGGCTTGTGGCGGCCGGTGAAGTGCAGGATCGCGGTGTCGTCGGGGACCGGCAGGTCGCCGGACAGCCGCCGCTTGACGAAGTTGTACTTGGGGTCGAGGTCGACGAAGTCGCCGTCGAGCAGGGCGTTGAGGATGCCCTGGTCGTGCTTGTCGAGTTCGTAGGCGCCGCTGCGGCCGATCTCGTCGAGGCGGGCGCAGAACGCGTCGGTGAGGTATTCCTTCTGGATGACGAGCAGTCCGCTGTTGAGCATGCGGGACTTGTCGCCGTAGAAGAACTGCGAAACGGCCGCCAGGCCCCGGCGCAGCGCGAGGAGTTCCTTGAGCGGACCCAGGACCACCATGTCGGTGTCCAGGGTGATCACGGTGTCGTAGTCGCGGATCTTGAAGACGTCGAGGATGAAGTACGCCTTGCGGACCAGGTAGTTGTCCTGGTCGCCCTTCTGGTACGAGTCGTAGTGGTCGGCGTCGACCCGGCGGAAGATCACGCGGGGGTGCAGGGCGCGGATGCGGGCCACGGAGGACGGCTTGAGGTCGTCGTGCAGGACGATGAAGTCCTCGCACACATCCGGGTTGGACAGCGCGAGCGAGCGCAGCAGGACGAGGAAGCCGGGCAGGTAGTTCTCGTCCACGAAGCTCGCGAAGGCGATCCGCCGCTTGCCGGTGAGGGCGGCGGCGGACCCTGCGGCGGATCCCGCGGTGGCGGAACCGGCGGACGGGGGCACGGCGGTGCGGGCCGCCGGCTGGGTGGGTGCGGCGGCTATCGGGGGGGTGGTCATCGCAGGGAAGTCCTCATGCCGGAGACGCGCTGGGCCCGTTCCATGACCCATGCCTTCTCGCTGCCGTATTCGTGGACGTTGGTGATCGGCAGCTTCATCGCCTCCGGGACGCGGTAGGCGCCGCTCTCGTAGAAGTCGAAGCCGATCAGGTCGAGGGTGGGGCTGACGTCGAGGAAGTCGAGCAGCCAGAGCATGTTGAAGCCGGAGGTCGGGATGCCGGAGAGCTGCTCGGAGGTCCAGCCGCCGATGTTGCGGACCGGCCAGCGCAGCGACTCGTCGCAGATGTACTTCTGCGCGCCGGCCACCAGCTTGTTGCGCATCGAGTACTTCCAGTCGGACGAGGAGCCGCCGGTGATCAGGCGGATGTCGACCGGTTTGTCCCAGTTGAAGGCGTGCTTGTGGATGGAGACATGGATGTTCGTCTTCTTGCCGGTGTGCACCGGGTCGATGCGGTACGAGTTGAAGCGCATCACCAGGTCGTAGGAGTCGATCTCGGCGCCCATGCCGCTGTCGCCGACCTTCGCGGAGTTGGCGATCAGGCAGATGGACTTCCCGGCGACCAGGTTGCGGAACTCGCCGAGGCTGATCCACTGCACGCCCTCGAAGAGCGGGTCGACGACGGGGCCGCGCATCCGGACCCGGCGGGCCTCGGCGTACAGGCCAATGGCCTCGGTGAGTTCGGGCGTCGGCCTGGAGTGGCTGCGGGTGCACAGGTCCAGGTAGTGGCTGAGCGCCTCCTGGAAGTCCGGCTCGGCGGCCTCGGTGCGGTCCATGGCGAGGAGGGCGCCGACGAGCCGGGGCTGCGCGGCGTCCCAGTCCTCGACGGCGTGGGCCGCGAGCCCCTCCGCCCATACGTCGGTGGCGGGGCGGTCGGAGAAGCGGCCGGCCTCCGGTGCGGTGCGCTGGAGCAGGGCGAGCAGCTTGGCGCGGCGGTCGAGGGCCGTGCGGATGCCGGAGACGCGGGCGGCGACGCCGTAGCCGTCGTCCTGGGTCAGACCGAGGTAGCGGTCGAAGGCGTCGGCCGCGGCGGCGGGGCGGCCCATGGCCTCCAGCAGCCGGCCGCGCAGCCGCCAGCCGGCGCGGGAGTTCTTGCGCTGGGTGAGGACGGTGTCGCTGATGAGCAGGGCCAGGTTCAGCTCGTCGTCGTAGCCGACGTCCACCGCCTTGTTGCCGACATTGAGCAGGGCGTCGAGCAGTTCGTTGGAGATCGAGCCGGGGCCGGAGCCCGAGGCCGCCTTCACACCGCGGCGGAGCAGTCCGCCGGCGCCCGGCGCGGCGGGTGCGGCCTGGGCCTGCGAGGCCCAGGCGGCCAGCAGTTCGCGCAGCTTCTCGGCCAGAGCGATACGACGGGAGTCGAGGCTGCCGACGAGCTTGCCGCTGTGCACCGCGCAGGCGCGCAGGCAGTCGTCCAGCTCGGCCGGGGTGATCTGGGCACTCGGTGGTTCGGCGTCGGCGGGCGCGGACGTCAGGCCCCCGGTCCTGGGGCGTGCCCATCTGCTGCGAACCCTCGTCATGGTGCTCCTGCTCTGGATATGGCGAACTCTGGATTTGGCGAACTCTGGGTGGGGCGAAGTCTGGATAGGCGGACGTCTACGGACGGCGGACGCCCGCCCACGCGAAGAGGAAGGTCGGGGCACGGTAAGAAACCAAGGCAACGCTGCGGTGAACTACGCGAAACCGGATAGCAAATCGTATGATCAGCCCGCCAAGAAGGGTTACGCCCTCTTCATGAGCATGGCGACCCCGTGACCAGCGGACACACCGGCCCGCACCCCTCGCGCTCCCCTTCCCGCCATGGCGCGTTCGGCAGAAGTTATCTGACCGGCCACTGCGCTAGCCCTTACGTTCGAACGGCACGGGCCTAGCCTTTCCTGCACTCACGGGTCGGCACGCCGCCCTGCTGGCGCGCCCGTCGCCAGGATCCGCGCCTCCCGACCCGCCCCGCCCCGCTCCCCTCAGCTCTCGTCTCTCCTCCCGCGATGCGATCGAGGTCATCGGTTCTATGAAAAGCCGTTCCCTGCTCCGCAGTTCGGTCTCCCGGCGGGTGCTGCGCCCCGTCGCCGACCTGATCGACCAGCGCATCGAGCGGCGGGTCCGCTCGGCCGTCGCCGGGTCCACCGCCGACCACAGCCGCACGGACGTCGCCCAGCTGCGGCGCGAACTGGACGAGCTGAAGCAGCTTCAGCTCACGCTCGACCTGCTGCTGGGCAAGCGGGCGCGGGGCATCAGCCGCATCGTCGTGCACACCCATCTCAACCGGCTGTACGCCGAGGTCGCCAAGCTGTCCGGCGACCGTGCCACCGCCGAGCGCAATGTCGCCGCCGCCTACCGGCTGCTGATCGCCCTGGAGTCCCTGGGTGTGGGCCGGGTCGCGGGCGGCACCATGAACATCTGCGGCAAGCTGGGCACCATCCCGCTGCTCGACCCTCCGAACGACGAGGTCCTGGAGATCGGCACGCTGTACGGCATGTTCTCCGCCGGTCTGATCCGGATGCTGGAGCGCGACGGCCGCAGCCCGAGCGTGACGATCGTGGACCCGTTCGCCGGGGTGCAGCTCCAGCCGGGCACCACCCAGAGCGACGACCCCACGGGCACGCCGGTCGACGAGCACGCGGTGCGCGCCAATCTCGCCCTCGCGGGCCCGGCGGGCGTGAACGCCCGGATCCAGCGCGGCTTCTCGGAGGACCCGCAGACCCGGGCCGCGGTGTCCGACCGCCGGTACGGGGTGATCATCGTGGACGGCGACCACTCGGCCGAGGGGGTGCTGGCCGATCTCCAGTGGGCCGAGGAGATAGCGGCCCCGGGCGGGGTCGTCGTCCTCGACGACTACGGCGACCCCCGCTGGCCCGGCATCAAGGACGCCCTGGACAAACACCTGACCGGCGAGACCCGATTCACGTACCTGGGAAAGGCGGCCCGGTCGGCGTTTTTGCGGGCGGGGTGACCGGGGCCTGGGCGGGGCCTGGGCGGCGGTGCTTTCGCGGGCGGGGTGACCGGGCCCGGGCGACGGCATACCTGCGGTGCCCTGATCCGGGCCCGGGCGACGGCGTTCTTGCCGACGGCGTGACCAGCGGCTCGCGTGGCGGCGTCCGCGGACGGCATGACCGGAGGCTCGGACTCCGACGCTCTTGCGGGTGACCTGAGCCCGGCCCGGGCAGCGGCGTTCCCGCGGGCCACCTGGTCCGAACCCGGGCGTCAGTGTTTTCGCGGGCGGCGTGACCGGGCCCGGGCAGCGGCGTCCTTGCCGACGGCGTGATCGAGGCCCGGGCGACGGCATTCCTGCGGGCCATCTGATCCGAACCCGGACGCTGGTGTGTTCGCCGACGGCGTGACCGGGGGCTCGGGTGGCGGCGTCCTCGCGGACGGCGTGACCGGAGGCCCCGACGCCGACGCTCTTACGCGACCTGAGCCCGGCCCGGGCGGCCCGACGTTCCCGCGAGCCACCTGGTCCGAACCCAGGCGCCGGTGTTTTCGCAGCCCGCGTGACCAGGAACGGGCAGCGGCGTTCCTGCCGACGGCGTGATCGAGGCTCGGGTGGCGGTGTCCTCGCGGGCCGCCTGATCCGGGCCCGGGGCGGCGAGCGGAGGAGCTGTCGGCGGGGGCGGGTTGAGGGGGGCGGCGTCAGCCGAGACAGCTGCTGGCAGTCGTGACCGCTGAGGCGATGGAGGTCCGTCGCCCCAGCGGAGCCGAGCGTGAGGGGGGAGAGCCGGCGCGGGGGCACTCCGTCGCGCCGGGTCGCGGGGCGTGCTGGGGAGCGTGTTGCGCCGTCATCCGGCAGGACCCCGGGCAGTCCTGCCGACGGGGCGGCGGCGAGGTCCCCTCGCGTGAGCGAAGCCGAGCGTGGGGGGAGCGGGCGAGCGCAGAGGCGGCGGCGCGCCGGGCGCGAGGCCGTGCCGGGAGGAGGATCTCCGCCGTACGGGGGGGCCGTCGGCCTCCCCCGCACAGGCGGGATCCTGGGCATCCGACCCCCGGCGTCAGCCCAGCGGCAGCGGTGTCGGGGCCGCCGGGGCCGCGCCCGCCACCTGGAAGTTGTCCGCGTGCTCGAAGGTGAACCGCTCCCAGCCGCCGGTGACCGCGGCCGAGCGGGCGCGCAGCAGATTCGCGTCGTCGCCGGTGTAGTTGGCCTCGACGGCGACGTACTTGTCGTTCACCTCCGCCCTCAGGGCGTAGTTCGCGCCGCCCTGGGGCACCAGGGTGTACGACTCCCAGCCGTAGGGGATCGCGGTGCGGGCGCGCAGCATCCCGTTGTAGTCGCCGGTCTGGCTGTTCTCCGTGGTCACGTAGAGACCGTTCGCCAGGGACCGGAGGGCGATCGTCGTCCCGCCGTCGCGGGTGTGCAGCGTGAACTGCTCCCAACTGCCGGCGGCGGTGTCGCTGCGGGCCCGCAACTTGCCCGTGTGGTTGCCGGTGGCGTTCAGTTCAGTGGTCACGTACTTGTCATTGACGTGCGCCTTCAGGGCCCACCGGGCGACCTGGGGGCCGATCCAGCCCGCGAGGTCGTCCACCCGGGTATCGATGGCTCCGGTGCTGGTGACGGACTCGTCCGTGCCGAAACAACCGCCCTGCCAGGAGCGGCTGTTGATGGCAACGAGCTGGACCGTCCCGCCGCTCTCCCGGAACGCGGGGCCACCGGTGTCACCGGCGCAGACGGCGGCGCCGCCCTGGCCCGTGATGTCGATCTCGGTGGCACCGACCGCGTCGACGCCGAAGGTGCCGGTGTGCAGCTTCAGCGGCGACCACTCATCGGTGGTGCGGCCGTATCCGGCGACCTTCAGCTGCTCTCCGGCGACGGGCGCGGTGGCGCTGAGGGTGACGGGGGTGATGCCGGTCACCGCCGTCGCCAGCCGGGCGAGGACCAGGTCGCGGTCCGGGTGCGGCACCAGTTCCACGATCTCGCGGACCTGGCCGCCGGTGGTGGCGAGGTCGGTGCGGCCGACGGTCGCGGTGGTGGGGAGCGCGGGGGCCCCGGCCGGGACGTCGATGCTGACGGCGGGGTCCGCGGCGAAGCAGCTGGCGGCGGTGAGCAGCCAGCGTGCCTCGATGAGGGTCGCGGAGCAGGCGCGGGTGTCGTCACCCGTGCCGATGTCCAGCTTCGCGGTGAAGGCGTAGGCGCCGGCGGCGGCGGGAGTGGCGGTGATGGCGTGGGCCGAAGTGGTGGGGAGCAGCAGGGACACCGCGGCCAGAGGCGCGGTGAGTGCGGCGAGCCAGGTGGTGCGGGCGTGACGTCGTGGCATGACCGTTTCCTTGAACGAGGGGAGCGGCGGGCGGGCTCGGGGCGCTTCGGTGACGTGAGAAGGTCCGCGCGAAGCCCTACTTGGTGGCTCTGATCTCCACGAGCGTGTGGTCGCGCTGTTCGGGATCGGTGGTCTCGCCGACCGCCGTGAACTCGTTCTTGGGGATGTCGTAGGTCTTCTCCTCGTCATCGACGGTCATGCTGAGCTCGGTGGTGTAGTCGTTGCCCAGCACGCCGTAGACCGCGGGGATCTCCAGGCTGAGGTAACCGCTGTTGCCCGTGACGCGGAAGCAGATCTCGCCGCCGCCGCGGGCCCAGAGCGAGAGCAGGCCGGTCTGGCTGTCGCACTCGGCGAGCACGATGTGGCCGTCGCCGCGCTTGAGGGTGATGCCGCGCTCCGCGAGGATCTCGTCCGCCTGCGGATAGGCGAAGTCCTCGACCGCGTAGCCCGGTGCCGCGTCGGCGACGGTCTCGGTGGAGGCGCCGACGCCGTCCGCCGCCACGGTCGGGCCGCCCGACACCGCGAGCCAGGCCAGGGCGCCCGCGACCACGGTGGTCAGGGCACCCCGCACCAGGCGCTTCAGGTTCGGCCTCGGCTTCGGCGTACTACCGCTGTGTTCCTTCATCACTGTCCTAGTTGTCGGTTCCGATCGGATATCCGGAACGTGGCAAATTCAGGGGTGAAGGCCGCATGGTCCGCTCACGGCATTCGGGTGAGCGGAAATACCGGGCCGGAAAACCCGGCCGGAGAATAAAGGAGTGGATTCGAATGCACAGCCTCCGCACAAGATTCCCCCAGGCACCCCTCCCCCAAGAATCAACATGCCCTCAATTCACTGTCAAGGGCACCCATGAGGTTCACAGCAAGCTGGTGTCTTTTGCTCCAAGTCACCTACATTTGCGGCGAGTTGACCCCCTGCCCCCTTGATAGTAAATGAACAGCAGGTGGCGGAATGACGAATTACCCATTCAAGCAAGATCCGGTTTCAACTATCTGGTGAGCCTATTTCCTTTTCCTGGCCGCATGTGCCTGTGGCCAGTGCACGCTTTCTTGCTTAAGGTCACCATGCACGTTGTCGCGTCCGGTCCCAGGGATATCGCCTACGCGTTTCGGGACACGTACGTGGCCGACACAACGTTCAGCCCGGCGGTCTTCAGCCGTATATCGGCGACCGCCGGGCGCCGATCCCGAGGGGCCTCTTTGGACACCAGCGAGACCACCTTTTGGAGCAGACGACGCTTTATCGGGGCCCTGGCCGCCACCACGGCGGTCGCAGCCACCTCCAGCCTCGTCCTGCCCCCGACAGCCGCCCACGCCAACACCCTTCCCGTGGACGACCTGCCACCCCATCTGCCCGACACCGAGCGCGCGAAGGCCGTATGGGCCTACCGGCTCGGCGGGCGCGCGGTCCGGGAGAGCGCCGGCACCGCCCTGGCCGGCACCGACAGCCAGGTCACCACCTTTCTGACCAGCCAACTCCCCGTGGCTGTCGCCGAGGACAACCGGGTGGCGATCTTCGGCGCCTTCGCCTGGGCCGGACGGTCCGTCCAGACCGCCGCGACACAGGCGCTGACCTCGGGTGACCCGGCGATCGCCGCCTACCTCAAGGACGGCTTCCAGTCACCGCTCCTGACCGACCTGCGCGCCGAGGTCTTCCGGGTCAGGAACAGCGGCGGCAGGGGCATCCAGCGGGAAGCCGCCGCGGCACTGGCCACGGACACGCGCGGCGCGCTGGAGACGTTTCTCTCCGAGACCCGCTACACAGCGCTGGACGAGGACGAACACGCCGAGGTCTTCAGGATCCTCGCCACCGCGTCCCCCGAGGTGAAGAAGTACGCGCAGCGCGCGCTTTCCGACGGCTCCGCGGGGGCCGTCAACTGGTTCCTGACCACCGGTCAGCACATCGCCCGGGCCCGCGACGAGGAAGCCGCCACCATCGATCAACTGGTGGCGATCGTCGAACGCGAGGGCAAGGAGGCCAGGCTCAACACGGACAAGGCCGTGACCGCCTCCGAGCAGGCCACGGAGGCCGCGAACAAGGCGAAGGAAGCGGCCCTTGAGGCCGCCGCCGAGGCCCAGGCCGCACAGAACGACGTCGCCAAGTCGGCGAAGGCCGCCAACAAGGCGGCCAGCGCC
>NZ_JBHYUG010000043.1:0-18663 GCF_042749375.1 Streptomyces sp. NPDC059477
GGCCGTACGCGGGTGCGGCGAGACCGGCCGCGGCGGTCACGCCTAGCGCGGTGGCGGCCAGCAGCCGGGCGGTACGTCGCATCGATGCTCCTTCGAGCGGTCGGGTCGGTCGAGCCGTGGTGTCCGTCGAGCGGTGGTGCCGGTCGAGCCGTGGTGTCCGTCGAGCGGTCGGGTCGGGTCAGGGCCCTGCCCTTCGAGGAAAAGGGCAGCGCGGCGAGCCCGCTTGTCGAAGCGGCGCCGGAAATGCGGTGAACGGGTGGTGGCGGGGGCGACGGGACACCGGCCCGCGATGCGTTTCAGCAGGTCATGGGGGGAGCGGGAGCCGGACGCCGAGAAAGTGTCGGAAGGACGGCCGGCAGGGGTGTGAATGGGTGACCGGGCCCGCGAACGGGCGACTTGACCTCAACCATTCTTCAGGTACCAGCCTGTTGTGCATGACAACCGAGAGCACGATCCCGGCTCCCCTCGACGTCATCGTCGTCGTCGGCAGCAACCGGCACGGCCGCTTCGGGCCCGTCGTCGCCGACTGGCTCCTCGACCGGATCCACGCCCACGAGGAGCTGTCCCCCCAGGTCGTGGACGTCGCCGAGGTCCCGTTGCCGATGACCATGAACCCGACCCCGCAGGCCACGGCCGCGCTCGCCGACGTCACCCCGCGACTGGCGGCGGCGGACGCGTTCGTCGTCCTGACCCCCGAGTACAACCACTCCTTCCCGGCGGGCCTGAAGAACCTGATCGACTGGCATTACGGCGAGTGGCGGGCCAAGCCCGTCGCCCTCGTCTCCTACGGTGGTCGCTCGGGCGGGCTGCGCGCGGTCGAGCAGTTGCGCCAGGTCTTCGCCGAACTGCACGCCGTCACCCTCCGGGACACCGTCTCCTTCCACCACGCCGGCGCCGCCTTCGACGACGCGGGCCGGCTCAAGGACCCGGCCACCTCGGACGCGGCGGCCAAGGCGATGCTGGACCAGTTGGTCTGGTGGGGCAGGACCCTGAAGGAAGGACGCGAGCGACGCCCGTACGCCGTCTAGGCCGACCCCGGGGCGCCTGTCGAACACACGGACGGGAGACAATCCCGTCCGTGACCCTCCCGTTCTTCGTCTACGGCACCCTGCGCCCCGGTGAGCCCAACCACGACGCCTTCCTGCGCGGTCGCACCCGCACGGAACGCCCCGCCCGCCTCACCGACGCGGTCCTCTACGACGGCCCCGGCTACCCGTACGCCGTCCCCGAACCCGGGGGAGTGGTGCACGGCGACCTGATCACCGCCCTCCCGGACGCCTACGCGGAACTGCTCCACGCCCTGGACGCATTGGAGGAGTACGTCCCCGGCGACCCGCGCAGCCTCTACGAACGGATCGCCCGCGAGGTCATCCGCGAGCCGGACGAAACCCCCGTCCGCGCCTGGGTGTACCTGGCCGCCCCATCCATCGCCACCGCCCTACGCACCGGAGGCACCCGTATCCAAACCGGCGACTGGCACTCCCGGAACCGCTGAATTGGGCCGGGGGAAGGAGCGGGGGAGAGAGCGAGGGAGGGGGGAGGGCTGACCCGCCCCTCACTCCGCCCCCGCAAGCGCCCGCCGCACCCCTGGCTCCTCCGGCCCCAGGAACGTCGGGTCCGGCTGGATCACCACGTCCCACACCGCCTTCCCGGCCGCGAGGATCTCCCGTACACCACCCTGGACCCGGTTCCTGTCCAGCTCATCGGCCGCCACGCCGTACGAGGTCACCCCTGCCGCCTCGCAGAGCGCCACTGCCCTGGGTATGTGGTACGCCTGGCTGATCAGCACCGCCTCGTCGACGCCGAAGACCTGCTTCGCGCGGACGCAGGAATCCCAGGTGTCGAACCCGGCGTAGTCGCTGACGATCCGCGTGTCGGGCACGCCCAGCCCGGTCAGATAGGCGCGCATGGCCTCCGGCTCGTCGTACTCCTCGCTGCTGTTGTCGCCCGTGACCAGCACGACCTCGATCCGCCCCGCCTCGTACAGCCCCGCCGCCGTGTCCAGCCGGTTCGCCAGCGGGGTCGACGGCTCGCCGTCCCACCGCAGCCCGGCGCCGAAGACGACGGCCACCTCCGTGGACGGCACATCGGCCACCGTGCGCAACCGGTCGCCGGTGCTCAGCCGCAGCCAGGTGACCGGCAGCAGCGCCAGCACGCATCCGGCCATCACCGACTGCACCAGCCGCCGCTTCCCGGCCGTGCTCCGCGGCAGCCGCGGACGACGAAACCTCACCACACCCTCCTCCACCCTTCACCAGCGAAACGCGATCAAGGGGGGCGGAGGTTCCCGCGCCCTCACACTCACAGGTGAACGCCGGTGAAGCCCCCGCAAACCCGCGTGACGCCCGGGCAACGGCCACGCAACGTCCACACGCCACGATCCTTCAATGACCCCCGCGACCACCCCGACCCCCTCAACCGCCCGCACCCCTCAGACCGCCCCCACCCCTCAGACCGCCCCGCCCGCGCCGACCGCCCCGACCCGCGTGACCGCCCCCACCCCTCGGACCACCCAGATCGCCCAGCCTGCCCGCACCACCCAGCCTGCCCGCACCACCCCACCCGCCCTCGTCCTGGTCCCCCACGGCAGCCGCGACCCCCGAGCCCTCACCACCATCCAGGCCCTCGCCGCCCGCGTCCGTGCCCTGCGCCCGGCCCTGGCCGTCCACCTGGGCCATATCGAGCTGAACGCCCCGCTGCTCCCCGACACCCTCGCCCGCCTCGGCGACGCGGAAGCCGTCCTCGTCCCGCTCCTCCTCAGCCGCGGCCACCACATCAAGCGGGACATCCCGGAGATGGCGGCGGCCTCACCCGCCCGTACGACGATCGCCGCCCCCCTCGGCCCCCACCCCTTCCTGGCCCAGGCCCTGCACACCCGGCTGACCGAGGCGGGCTGGCCCACCCGCATGACGGACCAGGACCGCCGTACGAGCGCGGTCGTCCTCGCGGCGGCGGGCTCCCGCGACCCCGAGGCGGCCCTGGACACCGCACACACCGCCCGCCTCCTCGCCACCCGCCTGGGCGTCCCCGTCCTGCCCGCCTACGCCTCGGCGGCCCACCCGACCCTCCCCGAGGCCATCGACACCCTCCGCCGGGCGGGCCGCCCCAGGATCGCGGTCGCGTCCTACTTCACGGCCCCCGGCCTCTTCGCCACCCAATGCGCCGCCCAGGCCCCCTGGCTGGCCTCGCACCCCCTGGGACCCCACCCCGCCCTCCCCCACCTACTCCTGACCCGCTACAAGAACGCCCACCAAAAACCCCGAGCACCGACAGCGCCCCTTCAGGGGCGCGGGGAACTGCGCGAGCAACCCCCCACCACCCGCACCCGCGACACACCAGCACCCGGCAGACGAATGGGCGAATCCCCACCCCCACCCCCACCTCACATCCCCGTACTGTCGATGCCATGGAAGGCATGAAACACACGGAAGGCACGCAAGCCCCGAATCCCCGGCAGGACACGGAAGACTCCCCCTACGAACCGTCGGCGACAACCCGCTGGGCCCCCGAACCCGACAAACGCCCAGGCCGGACCGCCTTCCAACGCGACCGCGCCCGCATCCTGCACTCCGCCGCGCTCCGCAGGCTCGCGGGAAAGACGCAGGTGGTCACCCCCGGAGGGACCTCCCAGGCCTGGGACCCCAGCCCCCGCACCCGCCTCACCCACTCCCTGGAGTGCGCCCAGGTCGGCCGGGAACTCGGCGCGGCCCTCGGCTGCGACCCCGACCTGGTGGAAGCCGCCTGTCTCTCCCACGACCTGGGCCATCCCCCCTTCGGCCACAACGGCGAACAGGCGCTCAACGAGTTCGCCGAGGACTGCGGCGGCTTCGAGGGCAACGCCCAGTCGCTGCGGCTGCTCACCCGTATCGAGCCGAAACGATTCACCTCAGAGGGCTCCGTCGGCCTCAACCTCACCCGCGCCACCCTGGACGCCGCCACCAAGTACCCCTGGCCGCGCGGCGCGCACCCCACCACCCCGGCCTCCCCGAAATTCGGCGTCTACGACGACGACCGTCCCGTCTTCGACTGGGTCCGCGAGGGCGCCCCCGCCACCCGCACCTGCTTCGAGGCCCAGGTCATGGACTGGTCGGACGACGTGGCGTACTCGGTGCACGACGTCGAGGACGGACTCCACGCGGGCCATATCGACCCCAACTGCCTGCACGCCGAACCCGAACGCCGCGCGGTCTACGCGGTCGCCGTCGGCCGGTACGTCCCGGCCGGCACCGACCCCGCCGAACTCGCCGCCGCCCTCGACCGGCTGCTCGACGAGGAGTGGTGGCCGCACGGCTACGACGGCTCGGCGCACGCCCAGGCCCGCCTCAAGGACGCCACCAGCCAGCTCATCGGCCGGTTCTGCCTGGCCGCCGAGGGCGCCACCAGACAGGCGTACGGCGGCGGCCGGCTCACCCGGTACGCCGCCGAACTCGTCGTACCGCGCGCGACCCGCATGGAGTGCGCGGTGCTCAAGGCGGTCGCCGACCGGTATGTGATGCAGCGCGAGGAGCAGGCCCTGCTGCGCGCCGATCAGCGGATCGTGGTCGCCGAACTCGCCGAGGCGCTCACCGCGCGGGCGCCGGACGGACTGGACCCGCAGTTCCGCGCGCTGTTCGACAGCGCGCCGGACGACCGGGCGCGCAAGCGGGTGATCGTGGATCAGATCGCCTCGCTGACCGACGCCTCCGCGCGCACCCTGCACCACCGGCTGACCGCCCGGCGCGGCACCGGAGCGGCCCGGGAGTGACGCAGAGCGACCGATGAGCCCCAGGAGCACTCGAAGGTGACCCTCCGTGGCCTGATCGGGTCACCCCCTCTTCCCCCATCACGCTGTGTGCGGGACGCTCACCTGTGGCGGCACTGCGGCACTGTCATGTGACGCCATCTTTACGAGGAGGCATCAAGTGGTCGACGCGGATCAGACATTCGTCATCGTCGGAGGCGGTCTCGCCGGGGCGAAGGCGGCCGAGACGCTCCGGGCGGAGGGTTTCAACGGGCGGGTGATACTGATCTGTGACGAACGCGACCACCCGTACGAGCGTCCGCCGCTGTCCAAGGGCTATCTCCTCGGCAAGGAGGAGCGCGACAGCGTCTTCGTGCACGAACCGGCCTGGTACGCGCGCAATGACATCGAGCTGCATCTCGGACAGACCGTCGACAAGATCGACCGCGAGGCGCGGACGGTCCGTTTCGGCGACGACGGCACCCTCGTCCACTACGACAAGCTGCTGCTGGTCACCGGCTCCGAGCCGCGCCGCCTCGACATCCCGGGCACCGACCTCGTGGGCGTCCACCATCTGCGCCGCCTCTCCCACGCCGAACGCCTCAAGGGCGTGCTGTCCACCCTGGGCCGCGACAACGGGCACCTGGTGATCGCCGGCGCCGGCTGGATCGGCCTGGAGGTCGCCGCGGCGGCCCGGCAGTACGGCGCCGAGGTCACCGTCATCGAGTCCGAGCCGACCCCGCTGCACGGCGTGCTCGGCCCCGAGCTGGGCGCCGTCTTCGCCGAGCTGCACGCCTCGCACGGGGTGCGCTTCCACTTCGGGGCGCGGCTCACCGAGATCGTCGGGCAGGACGGCATGGTCCTCGCCGCTCGCACGGACGACGGGGAGGAGCACCCGGCGCACGACGTCCTCGCCGCGATCGGCGCCGCCCCGCGCATCGGCCTCGCGGAGGCGGCGGGCCTGGCCATCGCCGACCGCGCCCAGGGCGGCGGCGTCCTCGTGGACGAACGGCTGCGCACCTCCGACCCCGACATCCACGCCGCCGGCGACGTGGCCTCCTTCCCGCACGCCCTGTTCGGCGCCAGGGTCCGGGTCGAGCACTGGGCCAACGCCCTCAACGGCGGCCCGGCGGCGGCCCGCGCGATGCTGGGGCAGGACGTGACGTACGACAGGGTCCCGTACTTCTTCTCCGACCAGTACGACCTCGGCATGGAGTACAGCGGATGGGCGCCGCCGGGCACGTACGACCAGGTGGTGATCCGGGGTGACGCCGCGAAGCGGGAGTTCATCGCGTTCTGGCTGAAGGAGGGGCGGGTGCTGGCCGGGATGAATGTGAACGTGTGGGATGTCACAGACACCATCCAGAAACTGATCCGGTCCAGGGCGGTGGTGGACCCGGAGGCGCTGGCCGATCCCCGGGTGGAGCTGGGCGCGCTGGGCGGCTGACCGCCCGGCGCCCCCCGTTCCGGCCGAGGTGTCGGTGCGGGACCGTAGTATCTCCTCGTGGCTGGACGGATCAACGACGAGGACGTGAAGGCGGTTCGGGACGCGGTCCCGATCGACGCCGTGGTGTCCGAGTACCTCCAGTTGCGAGGCGCGGGCGGTGGCAACCTCAAGGGCCTGTGCCCCTTCCATGACGAGAAGTCGCCGTCCTTCCAGGTCAGCCCGAGCAAGGGACTCTTCCACTGCTTCGGCTGCCAGGAGGGCGGCGACACCATCACGTTCGTGATGAAGGTCGACCACCTCTCCTTCTCCGAGGTGGTCGAGCGCCTCGCCGCCCAGGCCGGCATCACCCTGCGCTACGAGGAGGGCGGCTACAACCCCTCCCACCAGCGCGGCGAACGCATCCGCCTGGTCGAGGCCCACAAGATCGCCGCCGAGTGGTACGCCGAGCAGCTCGCCCTGGGCCCCGAGGCCGAGACCGGCCGGGTCTTCCTCGCCGAGCGCGGCTTCGACCAGGCCGCCGCCGTCCACTTCGGCATCGGCTACAGCCCCCAGGGCTGGGACCACCTGACGAGATATCTGCGCGGCAAGGGCTTCACCGACAAGGAACTGCTCCTGTCGGGCCTGGTGCAGGAGGGCCGCCGCGGCCCCATCGACCGCTTCCGGGGCCGTCTGATGTGGCCCATCCGGGACATCGGCGGCGAGGTCGTCGGCTTCGGCGCCCGCAAGCTCTACGAGGCGGACAACGGCCCGAAGTACCTCAACACGCCCGACACGGCGATCTACCGCAAGTCCCAGGTGCTGTACGGCATCGACCTCGCCAAGAAGGAGATCGCCAAGACCTCCCGCGCGGTCGTCGTCGAGGGCTACACGGATGTCATGGCCTGCCATCTCGCCGGGGTGACGACGGCCATCGCCACCTGCGGCACCGCCTTCGGCGGCGACCACATCAAGATCCTGCGCCGGCTGCTGATGGACAACGGCTCCGCGCGCGTCATCTTCACCTTCGACGGCGACGCGGCCGGCCAGAAGGCGGCCCTGCGGGCCTTCGAGGACGACCAGAAGTTCGCCGCCGAGACCTACATCGCCATCGCCCCGGACAACATGGACCCCTGCGACCTGCGGCTCGCCAAGGGCGACGAGGCGGTGTCCGACCTGGTGGAACCCCGCACCCCGCTGTTCGAGTTCGCCCTGCGCCAGATCGTCTCCCGCTACGACCTGGACACCCCGGCCGGCCGCGCCTCCGCGCTGGACGAGGCCGCCCCCGTCGTCGCCCGCATCAAGAACAGCGGCGCCCAGCACGAGGTCGCCGTCCAGCTCGCCGGGATGCTCGGCATCCTCGACACGCAGTTCGTCGTCAAGCGCGTCGGCCAGCTCGCCCGCTGGGCCCGCGACCGCGGCGGCAAGGCCCCGTCCCCGGCCCGCCCCCAGCCGTCGTACGAGGGCGGCGGCCCCGCCCGCGCCCACGGCGGCCCGGCGCTGAACCTGCGCAACCCCGTCTACGCCACCGAGCGCGAGCTGCTGAAACTCGCCCTCCAGCGCCCGGAGCTGGTCTCCCCGGCCTTCGACGCCTACGGCGTGGACGAGTTCACGGCCCCCGCCTACGCGGCCGTCCGCCAGGCCGTCATGGAGGCGGGCGGCGCCGAATGGGGCACCCAGGACTCGCAGGAGTATCTGGTCCGGGTCCGTGAGGCGGCCCCCGACGACACCGTCCGCGCGATGGTCACGGAGCTGGCCGTCGAGGCGATCATGCGCAGGAACGTGGACGAGGTGTACGCGGGCGAGCAGCTCGTCATGGTCCGCCGCCGGGCCGTCGACCGCCGCATCCAGGACGTCCAGTCCACCCTCACCCGGCTCGGCACCGGCGGCGACGCGGCCCAACTCGCCACCGTGCAGAACGAGTTGTGGGTCCTCCAGCAGTACGGTCAGAGCCTGCGCGTCCAGGGCGCCGCAGCGCTCTGACGCATGTCTCCCGCCCCGGGAGCCCCGGTCCGGTCACGGCCCGGACGCAAAAAGTCACCGCACGCCCCTCGTGGCGGCGATGTGTCGTACCCCACACTGGTTGTGGTGCCTGAGTCCTCGGAGCGCGGCCGATCCGTCCCCCACGGGTCCCACACCCCCGCGGTTCCGCTCATCGCGTACGGGACGGACAGCGGCAAGGCCGCCGACTCCGCTCCCCAAGCAGCGCTGCCGCACGCCTCAGCAGCGAACATCCTGGAGGTCGCCCCCGTGCAGACCCAGACCCTCGAACAGCTCGAACGCCTCGAACAGCTCGAACGGAACGACAGCACCACGGCCGGCGGTCAGCCGGACGCCGAGCCCGGAGTCCTGGTGGGCGTGCCGCCCCAGCACCGGGCCACGGCCGACCCCGAAACCGCAAACGCCCCCGAGCCCACCGAGCCCACCGAGCAGACCGAGCCGGACGGGCCACCGGCCGGGGCGCTGGAAGCCACGGAAACCGTCGAGCCCATCGAGCCCATCGAGCCCATCGAGCCCGTCGCGCCCGTCGCACGCGTCCGCTCCCGGGCCGTCGACACCTCCGGCCCCACCTCCGACCTCTTCCGCCAGTACCTGCGCGAGATCGGCCGCATCTCCCTGCTCACCGCGGCGGAGGAGGTCGACCTCGCCCGGCGCGTGGAGGCCGGACTGTTCGCCGAGGAGAAACTCGGCTCCACCCCCGACCTGGACAGCGAACTCGCCCTCGACCTGGACAAGCTGGTCGTCATGGGCCGGATGGCCAAACGCCGGCTCATCGAGGCGAACCTGAGGCTCGTGGTCTCGGTCGCCAAGCGGTACGTGGGCCGCGGCCTGACCATGCTCGACCTGGTCCAGGAGGGCAACCTGGGCCTGATCCGCGCGGTCGAGAAGTTCGACTACGCGCGCGGCTACAAGTTCTCCACGTACGCCACCTGGTGGATCCGCCAGGCCATGTCCCGCGCCCTGGCCGACCAGGCGCGCACGATACGGGTCCCGGTGCACGTCGTGGAACTGATCAACCGGGTCGTCCGCGTCCAGCGCCGCCTGCTCCAGGAGCGGGGCTACGAGCCGACGGCGGAGGAGGTCGCCGCCCAGCTCGACCTCGCGCCGGAACGGGTCGGCGAGGTCCTGCGGCTCGCCCAGGAACCGGTGTCGCTGCACGCGCCGGTCGGCGAGGAGGACGACGTGGCCCTCGGCGACCTCATCGAGGACGGCGACGCCGCGAGCCCCGTCGAATCGGCGGCGTTCCTGCTGCTCAGAGAACATCTGGAGGCGGTGCTGTCCACCCTGGGCGAGCGCGAACGCAAGGTCGTCCAGCTCCGCTACGGCCTCGCCGACGGCCGCCCGCGCACGCTGGAGGAGATCGGCCGGATCTTCGGCGTGACCCGGGAACGGATCCGCCAGATCGAGTCCAAGACCCTCAACAAACTCCGCGACCACGCGTTCGCGGACCAGCTGAGGGGTTACCTGGACTGAGTGGGCCTACGCCCCGGCTGCGGGCAGTCGTGGGGGGGGGCGGGGGGGGGGGGCGCCCCCCCCCCCCCCCCCGCGGGGGGGGGGGCGGGGGGGGGGGGGGGCGCCGGGCCCGGGGCGGGTGGGGGCCCCCCCCGGGGGGGGAGGCACCCCGCACGCGCGGGTAAGCGCCCCCCGGACCCCAGCCCCCCCGCCACCCTCAGTCCACCTCCGCCACCGCCTCCGCGAACTGCGCCTTGTACAGGCGGGCGTACGCCCCCTCCGCCTCCACCAGCTCCGCGTGCGCCCCCTGCTCCACGATCGCCCCGTTCTCCATCACCAGGATCGTGTCCGCGTCCCGGATGGTGGACAGCCGGTGCGCGATCACGAACGACGTCCGGCCATGCTGAAGCTTGGCCATCGCCTTCTGGATCAGCACCTCCGTGCGGGTGTCCACGGAACTCGTCGCCTCGTCCAGCACCAGGATCACCGGATCCGACAGGAACGCGCGCGCGATCGTGATCAGCTGCTTCTCACCCGCGCTGACCCCCGACCCCTCGTCGTCGATCACCGTGTCGTACCCGTCCGGCAGCGTCCGTACGAACCGGTCCGCGTGCGCAGCCCGCGCCGCCTCCTCGATCTCCCCGCGGGTGACCTCACGGGAGGCGCCGTACGCGATGTTCTCGGCGATGGTGCCGCCGAACAGCCAGGTGTCCTGGAGGACCATGCCGATCCCGGACCGCAGCTCGTCGCGGGACATCGACGCGATGTCGACGCCGTCGAGGGCGATCCGGCCCCCGGAGACCTCGTAGAACCGCATCAGCAGATTGACCAGCGTCGTCTTGCCCGCGCCCGTCGGCCCGACGATCGCGACCGTCTGCCCGGGTTCGACCGTCAGGGACAGATCCTCGATGAGCGGCTTCTCCGGGGTGTAGCTGAAGAACACCCCCTCCAGCGCCACCCGCCCGCGCAGCTCCTCGGGCCGCGCCCCCGGCATCGGGTCCGCCGACTGCTCCTCGGCGTCCAGCAGTTCGAAGATCCGCTCCGCCGACGCCACCCCCGACTGCACCAGGTTCGCCATCGACGCGACCTGCGTCAGCGGCATCGAGAACTGGCGGGAGTACTGGATGAACGCCTGGACGTCGCCGATCGACAGCGCGCCGGACGCCACCCGCAGCCCGCCGACCACCGCCACCAGCACATAGTTCAGGTTCGACACGAACATCATCAGCGGCTGCATGATCCCGCTGTTGAACTGCGCCTTGAACCCGGCCTCGTACAGCTCGTCGTTCTGCTCGGCGAACTGCCGCGCCGACTCCTCCTGCCGCCCGAACACCTTCACCAGGGTGTGCCCGGTGTACATCTCCTCGATGTGCGCGTTGAGCTTGCCGGTGGTGCGCCACTGCGCCACGAAGTGCGGCTGCGAGCGCTTGCCGACCCGGGTGGCCACCACGAACGACAGCGGCACGGTCACCAGGGCGACCAGTGCCAGGATCCAGGAGACCCAGAACATCATCACCAGCACACCGATGATGGTCAGCACGGAGTTGATCAGCTGGCCCATCGACTGCTGGAGGGTCTGGCCGATGTTGTCGATGTCGTTGGTCGCCCGGGAGAGGATCTCGCCGCGCTGGCGCTTGTCGAAGTAGGACAGGGGCAGCCGGGACAGCTTGGTCTGCACGTCCTCGCGCATCCGGTACATCGTCCGGTTGACCGCCCGGTTGACCAGGCGGGTCGCCACCGCCATCAGCAGACCGGCGACCAGGAACACCGCGAGCGCGAGCAGCAGCACCTGCCCCACGGCGGTGAAGTCGATGCCCTCACCGGGGGTGAAGTCGGTGGAGCCGAGCATGTCGGCGATCCGCCCGTCCCCCTCCGCGCGCATCGCCTCAAGGACCTGCGCCTTGGTTTCCCCGGCCGGCATGTCGCGGCCGACGATCCCCGCGAAGACCAGGTCGGTCGCGTCACCGAGGATCTTCGGGCCGATCACCGACAGCCCGACGCTCACCACCACACACAGCAGCAGCGCGTAGATCGTCAGCCGTTCCGGACGGAACTGGCCGATCATCCGTTTCACCGAGGTCTTGAAATCCAGCGAGCGGTTGTCGGGGCCGGTCCCGGCCATCATCCGCCCCATGGGCCCGGCCATCAGGCGGCCTCCGCTTCCGTGAGCTGGGAGAGCACGATCTCCCGGTAGGTCTCGTTCGTCGCCATCAGCTCGTGATGGCGTCCGGTGCCCACGACCAGTCCCTGGTCCAGGACCACGATCCGGTCGGCGTCCCGGATCGTCGACACCCGCTGGGCGACGATCACCACGGTCGCCTCGGCGGTCTCCCGGCCGAGCGCCGCCCGCAGCGCCGCGTCGGTGGCGTAGTCGAGCGCGGAGAAGGAGTCGTCGAAGAGATAGATCTCCGGGCCCTGGACCAGGGTCCGGGCGATGGCGAGCCGCTGGCGCTGGCCGCCGGAGACATTCGTGCCGCCCTGCGCGATGGGCGCGTTCAGCCCGCCTTCGAGCCGCTCCACGAACTCCCTGGCCTGCGCCACCTCCAGCGCGTGCCACAGCTCGTCGTCCGTGGCGTCCGGATTGCCGTACCGCAGATTGGTGGCGACCGTCCCCGCGAAGAGATACGGCCGCTGCGGCACGAGCCCCACCGTCCTGGCCAGCAACTGCGGATCTATCGTCCGCACATCCGTCCCATCGACCAGCACCTCGCCCTCGGTGGCGTCGAACAGCCGGGGCACCAGCCCGAGCAGCGTGGACTTGCCGCTGCCGGTCGAGCCGATCACGGCGGTCGTCTCGCCGGGCAGCGCGACCACGTCGACGTTGGTCAGCACCGGCTCCTCGGCGCCGGGGTAGCGGAAGCCCGCGCCCCGGATCTCCAGATGGCCGTGCCGGCGCAGCTCCCGCACCGGCGCCAGGGGCGGCACCACGCTCGACGCGGTGTCCAGCACCTCGTGGATCCGCTCGGCGCACACCTCGGCCCGCGGCACCATCATGAACATGAAGGTGGCCATCATCACGGACATCACGATCTGCATCAGATAGGAGAGGAACGCCGTCAGATCGCCGATCGCCATCTGACCGCTCTCGATCCGGTGCGCCCCGAACCAGACCACCGCGACCGACGACAGATTCACCACCGTCATCACGATCGGGAACATCAGCGCGAGCAGATTCCCGGACTTCAGCGATACGTCGGTCAGCTCGGTGTTGGCCGTCCGGAACCGCTGCTGCTCGTACTCGTCGCGCACGAACGCCCGGATCACCCGGTTGCCGGTGATCTGCTCACGCAGCACCCGGTTCACCGTGTCGAGCCGTACCTGCATCGACCGGAACAGCGGGCGCAGCGCCCGCACGATCAGCGTCACGCTGATGCCGAGCACCGGCACGACCGCCACCAGCACGCCGGACAGCGGCACGTCCAGCCCGAGCGCCAGCACGATGCCGCCCACGCACATGATCGGCGCCGACACCATCAGCGTGAACGTCATCAGGGCCAGCATCTGGATCTGCTGGACGTCATTGGTGGTCCGGGTGATCAGCGAGGGCGCGCCGAAGTGCCCCACCTCGCGCGCGGAGAAGGACTGGACCCGGTCGAAGACGGCGCCCCGCACGTCCCGGCCGAGCGCCGCCGCGGTACGGGCGCCGTAGAACACGGCCCCGATGTTGCAGACGACCTGGACCAGCGAGATGCCGATCATCAGGGCGCCGAAGCTCATGATGTAGCCGGTGTCGCCTTTGACGACACCGTTGTCGATGATGTCCGCGTTCAGGGTGGGCAGATAGAGGGTGGCGCAGGTCTGGAGCAGCTGGAGCAGCACCAGCAGAGCGAGATGTTTCTTGTAGGGCCTGAGATAGGCCCGCAGAAGTCGTATGAGCACGCTGGGGTCTCTCGGAGTCGGCGGGGTGGGGGCGGGAGTCGTTGCCCTTGGCCCCTATCGTCGGACACTCCAGTGGCGTTACCTCAACCGATTAATCCGTCGGCGGGGCCCGATACGGCCTTGTGGGTGCGCTTCCTACCGGACTCTTACATTCCATAGCACCCAAAGAGACCGTTACACCCGGAATGCACCCGGATGAGTCTGCTCCCGCACCGACACGAACTGCTGCCGCACCGCCTGCCCCACCGCCAGCTCCTCACCCGGCTCCAGCACCTGCGCCACCGCGCCCTGCCAGACGGGCGGAGTACGCGCGTCGAGCGTGCCCCGGGACACCCCGAGCGCCCAGGCCGCCTGCCGCGCGGCACCGATCGCCCCGTAGTCCGCCGGCTGTGGCACCACGACCTGCGCCCCGAACAGCGCGGGCGCCGCCGCCTGCACGGCCGGCAGCTCGGCGGCCGGCCCCAGCAGAAACACCCGCCGTACGTCCACTCCGCGCCCGCGCAGCACGTCCAGCGCGTCCGCGAGCCCGCAGAGCATGCCCTCGAACGCGGCTCGCGCGACATGCTCCGGCTTCATCGACTCCCGCCGCAGCCCCGCGAGCGTGCCCGCCGTGTGCGGCAGGCTCGGGGTGCGCTCGCCCTCCAGATAGGGCAGCAGCACCAGCCCGTGCGCCCCCGGCGTCGACTTCATCGCCAGTGCGGACAGCCCCTCCAGATCCGCCGCCCCGAGCAGCTCGGCCGCCCCGCGCAGGGTCCGTACCGCGTTGAGGGTGGTGACGACGGGCAGATGCATGCCGGTTGCGTCGGCGAGCGAGGTGATCATCCCGCTGGGGTCCTGGAGCGCCTCGGGATGCACGGCCATCACCGACCCGGAGGCCCCCAGCGACACCACGGCATCCCCGAGCCCCAGCCCCAGCCCGAGCGCGGCGGCCATCGTCTCGCCGGTCCCGGCGGAGATCAGCAGCCCCTCCGGCGTCGTACCGGCGGCGTCGGCGGGCCCGATCACCTCCGGCAGCATCGCCTGATGCCCGAGCGCCAGCTCCACCAGATCCGGCCGGTACGCCCCCGCCGCCGCCGACCAGTACCCGGTCCCCGAGGCTCCGCCCCGGTCGGTGGTCCGGCGCACCGGGCGCCCCAGCAACTGCCACACCAGCCAGTCATGGGCCTGCATCAGCACGGACGCGCGCCGCGCGTTCTCCGGCTCGGCGCGGTGCAGCCAGCGCAGCTTGGTCACCGGCTGCCCGGCCTGCGGCACGCACCCGACGGCCTGTGCCCACGCCGCTCGCCCGCCCAGCGCGTCGACCAGATCGGCGGCGGCGACCTGCGCCCGCTTGTCCCCGCCGACCATCGCGGGCCGCACGGTGTTGCCCTGCGCGTCCAGCGGCACCAGCGCGTTCTGCTGCGCGGACACCCCGATGGCCTGCACGCCCTCCAGCAGCCCACCCCCCGCGGCCTCCCCCAGGGAGAGCAGCCACGCCTGCGGATCGACATCGCTGGGCCGCGCACCCCCGTCACCCAGCGGATGCGCCGCGTAGCCCGTGCGCAGCACGGTCCCGGTGTCCGCGTCGCAGACGACGATACGAGTGGAATCCGGTGAGCTGTCCAGCCCGGCGACTATCCCCATACCTGAGATTTTGCCGCATCCCCGCACGGGCTCCGGCCGCGGAGCGGAAGGGGAGTGGCCGGGAGCCCCCGAACCCGCCCCGGCCACCCCCCATCTCCACCCATATCCACCACAATCAATCAATATCGCTACGCATCAGTACGCATCACTACGCACTACCGCTGTCCCTACGTATTACTGGTGCCCCAGTCGTCCTCCGCGCCCGCGTTGGCGGCGCGCTCGCGCAGCGAGCGGACCCGGTCGGCCACCGAGTCGGGCATCCGGTCGCCGACCTTCTCGCTGACGGCGTGGTAGGCCTTGCCGGCGAACTCGCGGCCCTGCTGGGCGGCGGTCTCGGCGGTGTTGCGCACGGCGGGGTTCTGGGCGAACTCCCGGGCGGATTTCCTCAGCTGCTCGTAGCGCTCGCGCCCGGCCCTCGTGCCCAGTACGTATCCCACCGCGAGTCCGGCGACGAACATGAGCTTGTAGCGCACGGCGACCACCCTTTCTTGACGTGTCCAGCAGTCGGCGTCGGGCCCGGGGGAACCGATTGGCGGAGCACCCCCCTGCTTGCGCTAATGTATGTGTCGCAGCGAGCCCACGCCCCCTGGCGAATACCCAGGTAGGTACGTTCGATGCAACGAGGCATTCCTCCGTAGCTCAATTGGCAGAGCAGCCGGCTGTTAACCGGCAGGTTACTGGTTCGAGTCCAGTCGGGGGAGCGCGGTCCTCCGTAGCTCAATTGGCAGAGCAGCCGGCTGTTAACCGGCAGGTTACTGGTTCGAGTCCAGTCGGGGGAGCCTGATGAACGAGGGCCCTTCAGGGGTCCTTTTTCATGCCCCGGGGAACCGTTCACGGCGCGGCGGAGTCCTCTGGTCATGAACGCCGTGGGAAGCCGACCATCCGGAGCAGGAGATCGTATGAGCGGCTATGCTGCGGCAGACGGCGCGCACAAATGTGCGCGACACGCCGCTATGGGGCGGTAGCTCAGCCGGTTAGAGCAGCGGACTCATAATCCGTCGGCCGTGGGTTCGAGTCCCACCCGCCCCACTGCGCGCTACGCGTGCAGAAACCTTCGACCTGTGGAAACTCGATTCTCCGAGGGCGTGTGGCGTGCGGTCGTCGGGCAATGGACCCAGGTTGTTCAGGCCGTCCAGGTCGGGGCGAGTGGCGGGGAGTCATGGGAGTTGGCGCCGGCCGGAACATGACCTGGTGGGATGCGGTATCCGTCCGTCATGCCTGAGCGTTTTAGGCCCTGTTTGCCGCCGCGGTCGATCGGGGAACGCCCGGCCATCTCACGCCTCCGGCTCCTGGGGCTTTGGTGATGGAGCCGTCTACGGGATCTGCTTGAGCCGGGCGAAGACGCCCAGTCGTATCCATGGGTCGCGGCGGCTGTGGATCGTGGTGGCCGAGCGGATCAACGGGACCTGTGCCCGCTCGGCTGCCTGCTTTCCCAACCGTGCCTGTCCGCGCGGCCGAACAGCGTTGTCATGCTTGCGGCTGCTTGCGCCATTCACTCCCGTGCCCGCTGGTTCCGGTGCTTCAGCCGGTTGTGTTTTCGACAGGCCCGGTGAACCAGGGTGGTCGATCCGACCTGACCACTCGGCAACGCGCGCGTGCCGGCAACGACTGGGGAACTCTTCCTGCGGAACCTCTGCGCACGGATGGCGAGCGCTTGGCCACTCAGACGCTGTTGGCGATGCGCTCGTGGTCCCGTTCGCCCTCGCGGGTCTGGATACCAGCGGCGAGCAGCTTGTGGGCCAGCTCGGTGACCTCATCGCCGAATGCCGCGAACAGGCCCTCGTTCTCAACGGCGTACGCCGCATGAGGAATCGGCTGTGCGACCGCGTCGACCGCGGCCTTGGTGATGGGGATCACCTCTGGCCGCAGGCCGGCGATCCGTCGGGCGAGGGTGTCGACGAAGGAATCGAGTTCGGCGGCGGGCAGGGCACGGTTGATCAGACCGTACCGTTCCGCGAGCTCCGCGCCCACGAGTTCGGCGCCGAGGATGAGTTCCAGCGCGCGGGCCCTTCCGGCCAGGCGCGTCATGTTCACCGTGCCGCCGCCTCCGGGGAGGATCCCCATCAAGGACTCCGGCTGCGCCTGCCCCGACCTGCCGATCGCCGCGAATCGCATGTCCAGGTACATGAAGAACTCGTTGCCCGCGCCGCGTGCGAAGCCGGCGAGCTTGCCGATGGTGATCTGCGGCAGTGAGCGGACCTCCTCGCTCATCGCCTGGAGGATGTTCAGGCCCTCGGGGATGGCCGAGCTCGGTGCAGCCGCGATCGCGGCGCGAGTGGCCGCAGGCAGCGCGTCGGGGTCGGTGAGGTAGGCCATGTCACCGTGCGCGACGAAGAACTCCGGGTCCGCACTCTCGAAGACGATGACGCGGACGTCGGCGTCGTCGCGCACCCGCGCGACGAATGCCCGGAGTGACGGCAGGAGGACCGCGTCCATCAGATTGAGCGGCGGGTGATCGATGGTCACCGTCGCGACCCCGTCCGAGACGTCGATCGTCAGGGCGGGAAGGTCTTCGTAGCTCATGAGGTGGCTCCATATCGCGGTGAGGGACGGACCGTGATCTGGCCGGGCCGTCGGCTGGGGACAGTCGCGAGTCTCAGTATTGTTGCTGACACTCGGTATCAGGTTAGAAACCTGTACCCGAAGAAGCAAATGAGTGTGTCGGAGTACACTCGTCCCCATGAGTGCAGCGCCAGTCGGTACCCGTGAGATCGGCCGCCACGCGGTGCGGGCAGAGCTGGCCCGTGTCGCGTTCAACCGGTTCTGCCTCACCGGCTTCAACCAGGTCACCTTCGCCGACCTCGCCGAAGCCGCCGGAGTGTCGCGGAGCACCTTCCTGCGCTACTTCGGCACCAAGGAAGACGTGGTCCTGTTCGTCTTCGACCCTGTCGGTGACGTCATCACCGACGCGCTCGATGCCGAGCGGGCCGACCAGGACGACTGGAGCAGGCTGCGCGACGCCCTGGAGTCGGCCGTGACGTTCCTTGTCCGCGATGTCCGGGAACTCGTGACGATCCTCGGCCTCATCGAGCAGACCCCGGCCCTGTGCGCACGCCTCCGCGAGAAGCAGACCGAATGGCGGCCGGAGATCGTCGCCCGACTGCGGAGGACAACCCCCTCGACCGTTGGCTCATCGGTCATCGCCAACGTTCGCGTAGCCGCGGCGCTCGAAATCTTGTGGATCGTCCTCGGGCAATGGAGTGCGAGCGACGGCCAAGAGGACCTCGGCGAACTGCTGGACGCCGCGTTCGCCGCCTTCTCGACCCCGACACGCCAGGAGGCGGACGCTCCGTCGTAGAGGGCCGCCGCGGCGGCTTTCTCGGTGGTGCCGAGGCAGCCGGAAGGAGTGGTCGAACCGGCGGCGGTGGTCGCGTCGTGGGAATCCAGCCTCGGCCCCTCGGCCGCGAGTGCAGGAGTGTGGCTCGAAGAAGGGGCCGACCGCCGCTGACGGTCAGCGGTATCGGGGGGGGGCGGGCGGGGGGGGGGGGGCCGGGTGGGCGCGCGACACCCAACCCACACCCCGCACGAGAACACCCCCCCCCCACCCCCCCCGCTCTCTACAGGG
>NZ_JBHYUG010000043.1:18673-22509 GCF_042749375.1 Streptomyces sp. NPDC059477
GGGCGGTTTGTGGTGGTGTGTTTCTCTACGTGGCCCCCCCCCGCCGTTTTCGCTCTGCTTAACGCGGTCCCGGGGGGGGGGGGGGCGACGGAACCCCCCGATACCCGATCCACTCACCAGCGGCAATGACCACCCGACCACCCCACCCGAGGCTGATTCGTACGGGCGGGGGCGGGCCGGGCCGGTCTGGGTGTGGCTGCTAGCAGGATTCCTCGAACTTCACCACGCCGAACGTGACGGGCTGTCCGTCGAGTGCCGCGCCGGCGGCGGGTTCCTGGCTGCACACCTGCCAGTTGGACTCCATGAAGATCATGCGGTCCTGGCCGGAGACGTCCTCGACGGTGATGCTGGTGCTGCTGTCGAGCGCGTCGCGGGCGACGTTCACGGCCTTGCCCGTGAAGTCGGGCATCGTCGAGTCGGCCGCCACGGGTGCCTCCACGTCTCCGGTGGGGCAGTCCTCTTCGAGCTTCACGGCGCCGAAGTCGACCTGGGTGTCGGTGGAGTGTTCGCCGGCGGTGGGTGTCTGGGTGCACACCTTCCAGTTGCGGTCCATGGCCTGCATGCGGTCACGGCCGAGGGCGTCGTGGGAGGTGAGCAGGAAGAATCCGGCCGCCTGTGCGTCGTCCTGCGCGGTCTGGAGGCCCTTGCCCGTCATATCGGGCAGGTTTCCCGTCTCCAGGACTTCGGTGTCGTCGGTGGTGGCATCCTCGTTCGCCGCGTCGGTGGCCGTGTCCTCGGCGGTGTCGTTCTGTTCCGTTCCGGACTGGTCCTTGGCGCTGCCGCTCGTGGTGCTGGTGCCGGTCTCACATCCGGTGAGGGCGAGGGTCAGTAAGGCCGTCAGAGCTGCTGCGGTGGTACGCGTGCGCATGATGTCCCCCCAGGGAGCTGATGGTTGAAGAGTCATCATCTGGGGTGTGAGGGGAATGTGGAGGTCATGTGACAAGTTTGTGATGTTTATGCGTTGTGTGGGTGCCGCGACAGCGAAGGTCGGCTGGCGTCCTCGCGGTCCTCGCGGTCCTCGTGGTCGTCCCTGCGGTCATGCCGGACATGCCGGTCCTGCCGGTGCTGGCGGTTCTGCCGGTGCTGGCGGTCCCGGTGGTGCTTCCGTGAGGCGAAGTGCCTTTGTAATGCCGGTAGTTGGAGGATCAGTCGATGTGGTGGTTTGGCGTTGGCTTTCCTTTCTGTGGGTGGGTGGACGCGTGATTCTGGAGCGGGGCGGCGTATCAGCCCTTCGGACAGTGCGCGTGAATCCCATACCTGTGAAGGGGAAGACATGGCCACGTATGAGACCGAGATCCACACGGGCGGCGGCGGGTGGCAGCAGGACCAGCCGCTCACTCTCTCCATCGCCAACCGCGCGGATGTGGTTCCTCGGGACGGTGCTCCCTCCACCGGCACGACCGTGACCTGGTCGGGCGACGAGGGGAACGGCAGCGTGACGTTCTTCGACGGCGGCAGCTCGTTCCAGGGGACTGCCCAGTTCCCTGGCGAGGGGCCGGTCGGGTACCGGGGGACGCGGGTCGGCTGACCTGACCTGCTGACAGACAGACAGAACGACAGACCTGCTGACCTGATGGTCAGCAGGTCTGTTGCTGTGCGCGGCGTGCGCAGAGGCTCGCTCCGGGTCAGGGAGCCGTGGTCTCCAGTTCTTCCAGTTCTTCCAGTTCTTCGAGGCCCGCGTCGATGCTGGACTCCAGGTCGCCCAGGGAGCCCTCCAGCGCCTCGGTGGCTATCTCGCCGGCTATTTCCTCGATCTGCTTGTCGCTGAGGCCCTCGCAGGCGTCGAGTCGGCCGGCTTCCTCGCCGCTGGGGACGGTCTCGTCCATCTGCTTCTGCAGGGCGGTTTTGCAGGCGGCCGGGTCGGCGCTGCTGTCGCCGCTGTTGTCGCCGCCGCAAGCGGTGAGGGTGGCGAGGGCGAGCAGGGTCGTGAGCAGTGCTGTGCGGGTCTTCATGGTCCCCCCAAGGTGGTTGCTGTTGCGAGGGCATCATCCGTCGGGGCGGGGGTGCCGGGTGGGCGCTGTGGCTCAGTTGTGATCTTGCGGAGTGGTGGCTGTGGGGGCCCTTTCCCGGGATTTGCCGGGGTCCCCCTGCGAGTTCGTCGAGGGCTCTGCGGGTTCGTCGAGGGTCCCCCCTGTGGAGCGGGTCGCATCCCGGCCGCCTCCTGACGCTTACATACCCCTTAGGGGTATGTTATTGTGCGGCAGCTGGATACCCCCTGGGGGTATTAGGAAACGGAAGGGGTGGAGTGATGTCTACCGTCAATCCCAAGCGGTGGTGGGCGCTCGGCGTGCTCGCCACTGCGCAGTTCATGGTCATCATGGACACGTCGATCATCGGGGTGGCGCTTCCCGAGATGCAGAAGGATCTGGGCTTCTCGCAGGGCGAGTTGCAGTGGGTCTTCAATGCCTATGTCATCGCCTTCGGCGGGCTGCTGCTGCTCGGTGGGCGGCTGTCCGATCTGCTCGGGGCGCGCCGGGTGTTCAACGCCGGGTGGGTCGTGCTGATCGGTGGGTCGGTCGTGGCCGCCGCCGCCCAGACGGCCTGGGTGGAGGTGGTCGGGCGGGCCGTGCAGGGGGTCGGCGGGGCGCTGATCGCGCCTGCGGCGATGACCTTGCTGATGATGCTCTTCGCGCACGAGCCCAGGGAGCTGGGCAAGGCCATGGCGCTGTACGGGGCCGCCGCGCCCGCCGGTGGTACCGCCGGGGTGTTCCTCGGCGGGGTGTTCACCGAGTGGCTGAGCTGGCCCTGGATCTTCATCATCTACGTGCCCATCGGCATCGCCACCCTCGCCGCCACCAAGCTGCTGCCCGACGTCCGGGGCCGGCGCGGCGGGGTCGATGTGCTGGGTGCCGTCGCCGTCACCGGCGGGCTGGCGCTCGCGGTGTTCGCCGTCGTACGGGCGCCCGAGGAGGGCTGGGCCGCCACCACGACCGTGCTGCAACTGATCGGCGCGGCCGTGCTGCTGGGGCTGTTCCTGGTCGTGCAGCGGATCGTGCGCGCGCCCCTGATGCCGCTCGGGATCTGGCGGGTGCCACGGCTGGGCTCCGCCAACCTCGCCATGGCCCTGCTCGGCGCCGCGTGGATTCCCATGTGGTACTTCCTCAATCTCTATCTCCAGCAGGTGCTCGGGTACGGGGCCTTCGCCTCCGGTGCCGCCCTGCTGCCGATGACCGGGCTGCTCATGGTCTTCATGACCCTGATCACCGCGAAGCTGCTGGCCAGGTTCGGCGCCAAGCCGCTGATCGGCACCGGACTGCTGGTCCTCGCCGCCGGGCTGCTGTGGCTGTCCGCCGTCGAGCCCACCGGCACCTTCGTGGTCGACGTCCTGCCCGCCTCGCTGGTCGCCGCGCTCGGCATGTCCCTCGCCTACATCCCGGCGATGATGGCCGCCATGTCCCGCGCCCCGCAGGAGCAGGCGGGCCTGGCCTCCGGCATCGTCAACACCACCTATCAGGTCGGCTCCGCGCTCGGTCTCGCCGCGCTGACCGCCGTCGCCACCTCCCAGGGCGCCGGACGGCTGGGCGATCTGCCCGCGATGACCGACGGTTTCAGTGCGGCGTTCGTCTGGGCCGCCGTCATCGCCGCCGTGGGCGGGCTCGTCACCCTGCTGGTGATGCGGGGGGAGGGGGTGGCCGGTGGTGCTCCCGACGGTGCGGATGGGGTGAAGGAGTCCGGCGAGCGGGCCGGGGTCTGACGTCCGGCCCTCCCGGCCAGATGTCTCACCTCCCACGTCGGAAGGGGCGGGCCGGCCGCGGCCGCCCCGCGGTGTGGGGGGGGCGGCCGGGCGGCGAACAGCCGCGGGGTGGGCTTCCCCCCCCGCGGCCCGCGTGGGGGCG
>NZ_JBHYUG010000043.1:22519-68008 GCF_042749375.1 Streptomyces sp. NPDC059477
GGGGGTCCGCCGCCCGCCCCCCCCGGCTCTTTTACCACCCCCCCCCGCCGGTCGGGCGCGCCCGCCGGGCCCGGCCCTTCTGTGTGCCGGTCGCTCAGGCGGCAACTCGGCCGGCGAAGTCGTAGCCCGCCTCGTCGACCGTCTTGGCGATCAGCGCGTCCAGCGCCTCGTCGGGTTCGGCGGCGGTCGTCACGGTCACCAGGCCGGTGCCGATCTCGACCTCGACCGTGGTGATCTCGGCCAGGCCGCCCACGGCCTTGGTCACGACGCCCTGGCAGTGGGCGCTGCCCACGCCCCCCACCTGGTAGACCGTCGTGATCTCGGCGGTGGTGTGGCAGCTTCCGTCCGTGGAGCAGCAGTTCGACATGGGTTCTCCATGGGTGAGTGGTGTGATGCCCGAGATACCCCTTAGGGGTATTCGAGAGTGCGTTTATGTATACCCCCTGCCCGTATGCGTGGGCAAGCGGGGGATTCGCGACGCGCCCCGGTGATGTCGGCTTGACTTTATACCCCTGGGGGGTATGTTGAAGAGGTGAATCGGTCGCCTGACCTTGGGTGGCCCCAGAAAGTCCCCAGAGAGTGAGGAGCGGGTCATGAACAGTTCCGCAGCGTCGGGCGCCCACGCCGGTCACCAAGGCCACGCCGGTCACGCGGGCCTTGGCGGTCACGCGGGCCATGCGGGCGCCGAAGAGGCCGGGAAGAGCTACCTCCTCGACCTCAAGAACCCCCGGCTTCCCGTCCGCGAGAAGACCGACCTGCGCTTCGCCGTCCTCCCCGACGACGGCACCGGGCGCCCCCTCACCTCGTACGAGCAGGAACACGGCAAGGAGCTGCATCTGATCGTCGCCTCGCGGGACCTCGGCGTCTACCGGCATCTGCATCCCGTGCTGGGCGGGGACGGGGTGTGGTCGGTGTCGGTGGAGCTGCCCAGGGCGGGGGAGTACCGGCTCTTCGCCGACTTCCGGCCCCGGGGGGAGAGCGGGGTCGTGATCGGCGCGGATCTCACCGGGGAGGGCGTCGCCGAGGCCGCCGAGCTGCCCGCCGTCAGCGCGGTCGCCGAGGTCGACGGGTACGAGGTGCGGCTGGACGGCGGGCTGGAGCCGGGGCAGGGGCGTGCGCTGACGCTGACCGTGTCCAAGGACGGGCGGCCCGTCACCGATCTCCAGCCCTACCTCGGCGCCTACGGGCATCTGGTCGCCCTGCGCGCCGGGGACCTCGCCTATCTGCACGTCCACCCGACAGGCGAACCCGGTGACGGTGAGACCCTCCCGGGGCCGGAGGTCTCCTTCTTCGCCACCGCGCCCAGCTCAGGGGCGTACCGGCTCTTCCTCGACTTCCGTCACGACGGGGTCGTACGTACGGCCGCGTTCACCGTGCGCGCGTAGGGGAATCGCGGCCGGAGCCGGAGCCGGAGCCGGAAGCGGACGTGGGCTCAGGGGCGGGTCGCCGCGAAGTACGGCATCGAGTCCAGATCGGTGACCTCGACGTTCTTGCCGGTGCGGGGGGCGTGGATGGCCTTGCCGTCGCCTATGTACATGCCGTTGTGCTGGGTGTTGTTGTACCAGTAGATGATGTCGCCGGGCTGGAGATCGGCCCGGGCCACCTGACGGCCCGCCGAGTACTGCTGGTTGACCGTGCGGGGCAGTGACACGCCGGCGGCGGCCCACGCGGCGCCGGTCAGGCCGGAGCAGTCGAAGGAGTCGGGGCCGGTCGAGCCCCACTCGTAGGGCTTGCCGAGCTGGGCGTACGCGAACTCGATCGCCGTACGGGCCCGTCCGCTCGCCGCCCCGTCGTACGTCGCCGGACTGTCGCTGCTGCCCGCCGCCTCGTCGGCCTTCTCCTCCGCCGCCTCCAGCTCGGCGCGCTGCTCGGCGGTGAGGCTGTTCAGGAGCTTCTGCGCGGCTTGCAGCTTGCCCTGGATCTCGTCCTTCTTCTCGCTCATCCGCTCCTGCGCGGTGCGCGCGGCCTCCAGCTTGTCCAGCGCCTCGGCGCGGGTCTGGGCGATCTCGCGCTGCTTCTGCTGAAGGCTGTCGAGCAGGACCTGCTGGCGGTCGCCCGTGCGGTCCAGGAGTGCCGCCTGGTCCAGGTAGTCGTCGGGGTTGGCGGAGAAGAACAGCTGGACGCTCGGGTCCAGGCCGCCGTCACGGTACTGCGAGGCGGCTATCGGGCCCATCTCGGCGCGGATCTCATTGATCTCCTCCTGCTGCTCGGCGACCTTCTCCTGCGCCTCGTTGGCCTCGTCCTGGAGGGTCTGCCGCTTCTCCTGCGCCTCGTTGAACTCCTCGGTGCTGGCCTCCGAGTCGTGGTACAGCTCCTCGACCTCCGCGCGCACCTGCTCCACGGACGGCTGCGGTTCCGCCTGGCTCTGTGCCGTCGGCAGCAGGGAGAAGGCCCCCGCCGAGGCGGCCAGCACGGCGAGCCGGGGCCGGGTCGGCGGCTTGGGTCGGCGATGGGTTCCCATGCTGCGACAACAACTCCTCTGGCCGACGGGCGGTCTTCATACTAACAACTTAGTAGCTTCGTAGATCGGGGGGCAATCCGGGGTCCGCAAGGGAAGCCCAGGGGACCGGCCGCAGGAGAGGTGCAGGGCCGGCGGAGACCAGGAGAGGTCCAGGGAGGGCGGAGAAGAGGAGAGGTCCAGGGAGGGCGGAGAAGAGGAGAGGCCCAGGGCCGGCGGAGAGGAGGAGAACCCCTCAGCCGAACGGTGTCGGTACGCAGCCGAACAGCAGCGGCAGCACCGGCGTCAGCGCCGCCCCGGCCGCGACCGCGCCCCGGAGCGCCGGATGCGGGCGCCGCTGCGGATGCAGCACCCGCCGCAGCCGTACCAGCGCGCTCGGGCCGCCCACCGCGAACGCGCCCGCCGGAGCGGAACGGGCCGCCGCCATCTCGTACATCGCCGTGGCCAGCACATCGCGCGAGTGGCGGCGCAGGGCGCGGTCGTCGGCGATCATCTCCAGGAGTACGGCGGTCTGCTCCCGGGCGTGCCGGGCCAGCGGCAGCCGCCGTGCGAGCCGGGCGAACGCCTCGGCGGCGGCCAGCACCAGATGGTGACGGCCCGTGATGTGCGCCCGTTCGTGCGCGAGTACGGCATCGAGCTGGCCCGGCGACAGCAGCCGCAGCGCGCCCGCGCTGACCACCACCCGTGGGCGGCGGCCGGGCAGACAGTAGGCGGCGGGGCGTTCGTGCTCGACGACCGTCGCCGCCAGTCGGGGGGTACGGCGGCCGACCAGGTCCAGGACCCGGCGGTGCCGGGAGCGGGCGCGGCGACCGCGCAGCACCTCCACGGCGAAGCCGCCCAGCGCCAGCAGCAGTACCGAGAACGGCAGGGCGAACGCCAGCCGCTGGGTGATCGTCGGGTCCGGCACCCCGCTCGCGGCGGTCAGCCCGCACGCGTGCAGGAAGCCGATCAGATCGGCGTGCAGATGTTCGGTCGGAGCGGCCAGATGGTGCGCGGCCAGCGCGACGGCCAGCGTGAAGGACACGATCAGCCCGTGCCAGACGGCCAGCGCGAGCACCGGCGCCCGGTACGGCCAGGCGCTGCGCAGCAGCAGCCGGGGTGCGACGACGCCCACCACGGCGGCGTACCCCAGCAGCACGGGCGTCGCGCTCACGATCCGGCCTGCCGCCCCACCGCGCGCAGGGCCTCGCGCAGGGCGCTGATCTCCTCGGGGTCCATCTGCTCCACGAAGTGCGCGAGCGCCACCGGCCGGTCCTCGCTCGCGCCGAGCGCGTCCTCCATCAGCGCCGCCGCGTACTGCTCCCGGCTGCGCACCGGGGTGTACACCCAGGCCCGGCCCTGTTTGCCGCGCACCAGCCAGCCCTTGTTGTAGAGGATGTTCGCGACGGTCATCACCGTGGTGTAGGCGAGCGGCCGTTCCTCGTTGATGTCGTCGACGATCTCCCGTACCGTCGCCGGCCGCCGCCACCGCCAGAGGCGGTCCATGATCTCCGCCTCCAGATCCCCCAGCCGCCGCATGCCCGCTTCTCCTCTTCTTCTTCCTCGCAAGTACGCAGGGTCATGGTAAAGCGCGGGTGCGGTGCGACGCGGTGCCGTGGTGTCAGGAGAAGCGGGTCACGTACCGGCGCTGCCATGGGGTCTCCACGGCGCGGCGGGCGTAGTGCTCGCGGACGTAGGCGACGGCCTCGCCGGGCGGTACGCCGTCGAGGACCGCCAGAGCGGCCAGGGCGGTGCCGGTGCGGCCCAGGCCGCCGCCGCAGGCGATCTCCACCCGCTCGGACTCCGCCCGCCGCCATGCCTCGCGCAGCGCGGCGGCGGTCGCCGGACGGTCGGACGGCAGCCGGAAGTCGGGCCAGCGCAGCCAGCGGTACTCCCAGTCGACGGGCTCCGGCTCGCGGCCCAGCAGATACAGCGCGAAGCCGGGCGGCGGACCCGGCGGAAGCGGGTGCCGCAGGCCCCGGCCACGCACCAGCCGCCCCGAGGGGAGCCGCAGCACCCCGGCGGTCGTGGGATTCCAGGTCTCGGACATGCGGTGAGCGTAGACCGGGGGTCTGTGGTGGGTGGCGGGTTCCGGGAGAGCGTGAACGGGCGGCCGGGTCCGTCCGTACCTTCCGGCGGACGCGCGAGGGCGGGGAGAGGAGAGGTACGTGGATCTGGTGCGGGGTGTCGTCGGCGCGGTGAGCGTGGCCGCGCTCGCGCTGGTGATGGGGTGCGGTGGGGGTGGCTCGCGGGCGGAGCCGGACGCGCCCGAGGTGTCCGCCGCTCCCGATGCCGGGGTGATGGCGCCCGCCAGGGTCGAGGTGATCGCCAGGCTGACCGGGTGCGAGGCGTCGATCCGGATCGAGGCGGACGAACTGCGGCAGGGGGTGTGCCACACCGCGCGGGCCGACTACCTCATCACGACCTTCCCCGAGGACCGGCTCAAGGAGACCTGGCTGGACTCCGCGAGCGTGTACGGCGGTACGTATCTCGTCGGCATGCGATGGATCGTCAGCGCGCGGCCGGAACTGATGGACGGCTTCCGGCTCACGCTCGGGGGGACGGTTCGTACGCCGTGATGACGTAGAGCGCCTCGTCGTCCACGGTGTTCTCCGCCCGGTCCAGCGCGATACGGACCGGGTGGCCGTCGCTCGCGTACTCCGCGTCCGCCTTCGCGGCTCCCTCCTGGCGGGCCAGGGCCAGTTCGGCCAGCAGTTCGCCCAGTGTCGGCACCGCCTCGGGGGCGCTCTCCACCGCGCGGCGCGCGCTGTCGTCCAGGCCGACGGCCTCGGTGACCACGCCGTCCCGGACCGTCACCCGGAAGGTGCCGATCAAGGCCCGTTCCCCTTCGGCCGACTTGAGTGTGTAGGCGTACGCGGCGGGTTCTTCCCAGGGCTGTTCTTCCCAGGTCGGGGGCCGGGCCGGGGAGCCGTCGTCGGTGCCGCAGGCCGGGAGGGCGCACAGCAGGCCCGCGAGGAGGGCGTGCCGGGCCCGGGTGCGGGCGCGGGCTCGCGAACGGGCGCGTACGGCGGTCATGGTGGTCCCCCTTCGACACGGCTGTCCCTGGGACGCCGTTCGGCCGGAGAACGTTCGATTGACATCCTCCCCCTCTTAAAAGAGGGGGATTCCAACCCATTTGGGCTGAGGTTCACGGACGCTCGAACGGCTGGTGGCCGCTGTCGTCCCTCCGGCACCGGCTGTACGCCGGGGGCGAGGGATCCCGCCCTGTCCTGCCGCGACATTGGTTGCTGCGTTGGTGTCCGCGTTACAGGTGAAGCCGCAGGAGGAACAGACGAACTCAGCTTGGCTCTTGCGCGAGTTCTTGTCGATCCATCCGCAGGCACTGCACCGCAGACTCGTGTACGGGGCGGGTACGTCTTCGACCCGGCCGGGCGCCTTGTGCCCGGTGCGCTGGGGTCGGCTCGGGGATGACGGCGAACGCCGCGTGCCACTGGCCGTTGCGGTAGGTGACGCGGAACGTCTTCGCGGACGGCAGTACGGCGCCCTTGCCGCTGGGGCTGAGGCGGAAGCGGACCCATCGGCAGCCGGGCACCTTCACCTGCGCCCACCGGCGGTTCAGCTTCTGCACCGCGACCGAGCGGCCCATGACCTGCTTGCCGGTCTTCGCGTTGAGCTTCGGGCTGCCGTCGGATTCGTACTCGGGCACGCGGTCGTCACCGATGACGCGGAAGCCTTCGTGCCGGAACTTCTTGCGCCAGGTCGGTTCGCCGGACCCGGAGGTGAAGCGGGCGTTCTTGGCCTTCGCGAAGTCCTTCAGGGCCTGGGCCTGGACGGTCTGGTTCCCGGCTCGGAGCCGGTCGGAGGCGGCGCGGGCTTCGGTGAGCCGGCGGCACTGCTCCGCGAAGGAGGGGGCGGACTTGCGGCCCGGCTGCCAGTGCGCGTGCTGCTCGACGGCGAGGTTCCAGACGTACCTCGCGTGCGCGCAGTGCAGCAGCATCTGCTGCTCCTGCTCGCCTGTGGGGTACATCCGAAACCTCGACACACCATCACCATACCATCAGGATAGGCCCAATTCTGCATCGCGGGAGGGTTGGTCAGCCGGTACGGTGATGGCATGAAACAGATCACTCTGCGCCTCCCCGACGACGAACACGCCCGCCTCAAAGCCCTCGCCGAACGGGAACACCGCTCCCTGCACGCCCAGATCCTCCACATGCTCGACAGATCGCGGGACGACCACGCCCCGGTGGAGGGTGAACGCCGTTCCGCCCAGGGGGCGTAACGGCTGTCCCTGCCCTGCTCCGCAGGGGCTCGCATTCACCCCCGGCCTGAAGGCCGGGGCACCCTGCGAGGACACACGGTGGGAAGCTGGGTCTCCATGACGACCCTGAACTCCCTCGATCCGCTGGCCGTCGCCGTCACCGAGGCGATCCGCACCGGTGATCTGGCGGCGCTGCGGTCCCTGCTCGACGACCATCCCGGCCTCGCGTCCACCGGAATCGTCGAGTCGCAGGACGCGGAGCGCGCCGGGACCCGCAGTCTGCTGCACCTCGCCACCGACTGGCCCGGCCACTACCCGCGCGGCCCCGAGGTCGTCGCCACGCTGGTGGCGGCCGGCGCCGATCCCGGCGCCCGGTTCGTCGGCGCCCACGCCGAGACCCCGCTGCACTGGGCGGCCAGCAACAACGACGTCACGGCGATCGACGCGCTGCTCGCCGCCGGGGCCGACATCGAGGCGCCCGGCGCGGTGCTCGGCGGTGGCTCACCGCTCGCCGACGCCTGCGGGTTCGGGCAGTGGCGGGCCGCCCGGCGGCTCGTCGAACGCGGGGCGCGGGTCGGACTGGACGAGGCCGCCGCGCTGGGGCTGCTGGAGCGGGTCGAGGAGTACGTCGGTGGGCAGGCGCCCGCCGCCGATGACATCGACCGCGCCTTCTGGAGCGCCTGCCAGGGCGGACAGCTCGCCGTCGCCCGCTATCTGCGCGGACTGGGCGCCGACCTCGACCGGGTCGGGTACGACGGGATGGCCCCGCTGGACGTCGCACGGTCCCAGGACGCCGATGAGGTGGTGGCCTGGCTGGTGGGGGAGGGGGCCAGGAGAGCGAGGCGGGGCGCTGGTAGGGCGGAGACAGGGGGAGAGGGAGAGGGAGAGGGTGTCGAAGGGGTTGCTGAGGAGGCCGGCGACACGCCTTCCGGTTCGGCTTCCGACGGGGTGACGGAGGCGTAGGGCCTCCTCACAGCGGGGACTGCCAGGTGACCTCCGTCCCCTCGCCCCCGCTCGCACTGTCGCTGTCGCTGTCGCCGTCGTCGCGCACCACCAGGCGGACGACCTCTCTGCCGTCCGGCAGGGGGGTCGTCGTGTCGATGGTGATCTCCACCCGGGTGACGGCGGGGCGGTGGACCGCGGCGGTCAGGGCGCGGTGCAGTGCCGTGAGGAGGTGGGCGGCGGTGGGGGCGGGGACCCGGGAGTCGATCGGGCCGGTGAAGCGGACGGACGGCTGGAAGCCGAGGCGGGCCGCCGCGGTCGCCGTCTCCCTGAGGACCTTGCCGCGCAGGGTCGTGGGGGCCTCGGTCGGGGACTGCTGGAGGGCGTAGATGGTGGTGCGGACCTCCTGGATGGTGGACTGGAGTTCGTCCACCGCGCGGCCCAGGGTGTCGTGGACCCCGGCGGCGGCCGTACGGCGCTGGGTGGACTCCAGCATCATCGCCGTCGCGAACAGCCGCTGGACCACCAGATCGTGCAGGTCGCGGGCGATCCGGTCCCGGTCCTCGTAGACGGCGAGGCGCTCCTGGCGGTGCCGGGTGTCGGCGAGGACCAGGGCGAGGGCGGCCTGGGAGGCGAACTGGGTGGCCAGCAGCCGTTCGATCTCCGTGTACGGGCGGTCCCCGCGCCGGCGGGGCAGTGCGAGGGTGCCGATGAGCCGGCCGCCGGCCTGCAACGGGAGCATCATGCTGGGGCCGAAGCGGTGCCGGACATGGGTGGTCATCCGGGGGTCGGTCGCCGAGTCGTCGATGAACACCGGTTCGCCGCCCAGGAGCTGTACCAGGACCGGGCTGCCCGGCGCGATGGTCGCCCCCACGATGTCGCCGGGGTCGGCCGGGGTGGACGCGATGACGATCTCCATGCCGCCCTCGGACGTGGGCTGGAGGATCACGCCCGCGGCGGCGTCGGCGAGCAGCCGGGCCCGTTCGGCGACCGTGCGCAGGGCGTCGGCGCTCTCGCCGGTGAGCAGCGCGGTGGTGACGGCCGCCGAGCCCTCGATCCAGCGCTCGCGCTGCCGGACCGCCTCGTACAGCCGGGCGTTGCCGATCGCGATCCCGGCCTGTACGGCGAGCAGCCCCAGCAACTCCCGGTCGCCGGGCGTGAAGTCGCCGCCGTCGCGTTTGCCGGTGAGGCGGAGGCGGCCGAAGAGACGGGTGTCCACGTGGATGGGGACGTCCAGGGTGGGGTGGCGGGTCGCCGCGGTGGTGGCCGCTCGCGTGGTGGGGCGGGTCGCCGGGGTGGCCGGTCCCGTCGTGGGGCGGGTCGCCGGGGGAGCCGGTCCCGTCGTGTGGATCTCGCGCAGGCCGTCGCGGGCCGGGTCGGTCATGTCCAGGGACGCGTACCGGGCGCCGGTCACCTCGGCGGCGCCGTCCACGATGTGCTGGAGGGTGGTGACGAGGGCGAGGTCGGCGCCGACGCCGAGGATCGCGTCCAGGAGACCCTCGGGAAAGGGGTCCGAGGGGGGAGCGGGCGGCGACGCGGGGGGCCGCCGTGCGCCGGGGGCCTCCGGCACGCTCACGGCCCCAGCGGGTTCAGCTCCAGCGGCTGGATCCGGCCCTCCAGCATGGCGCCCAGGCCCTGTACGGCGCAGATGTCGGGGCGTTCGGCGATGTGCACCGGCATGCCGGTGGCCTGGCGCAGCATCTGGTCCAGGCCGGGCAGCAGGGCCGAGCCGCCGACCATCATGATGCCCCGGTCGGCGAGGTCGGCCACCAGGTCCGGCGGGCAATCGCGGAGCACCTTGCCGATGCCGTCGAGGATGGCGGTGAGCGGGGTCTGGATGGCGTCCCGGACGGCGGCGGTGTCCACCTGGACGCTGCGGGCGAGGCCGGTGGCGACATCGCGGCCGTGGATCTCGGTGGAGGCCGGGCCCTGCGCGGTGAGGCCGTTGCCGGACAGGGCGATCTGGAGCGGCCGTACGGACTGGCTGGGCAGCATCAGTTCGTGGGCGTGCCGCAGGTGCTGCACGATCGCCTGGTCCACGGCCTCGCCGCCGACCGGGATCCGCTCGGCGTTGACGATCGAGCCGAGGCAGAGCACGGCGACCTGGGTGGCCGCCGACCCGCACACCAGGACCATGGTCGCCTCGGGCTGTTCGACGGGCAGTCCGCAGCCGACGGCGGCGGCGATGAGGGTGTCGACCAGTTCGACGCGGCGGGCGCCGAGTCCGACCAGTGTCTCGATGGTGGCGCGCTGGGCGAGCGGGTCGGAGCCGTGCGGGGTGCAGGCCGCCGCGCGCAGCCGGGGCTTGCGGCGCAGGGCGCGGCGGACCTTGTCGCCGATGAGGTGGCGGAGCATCCGCTGGGCCATCTCGATGTCGACCACCGTGCCGCCGGAGACCGGGCGGACCACGCGGATGTAGTGCGGGGTGCGGCCGGTCATCTTCTCGGCCAGCTCACCGACCGCGATCAGCGCGCCGGTACGGGTGTTCACGGCGGCGGCCGACGGCTGGTCGACCACGAGCCCGTCACCCTTGACATAGACCCGGGTCCGCGCGGCGCCCAGATCGACGGCGAAGTGGCAGCGGCGCAGTGCCTCCAGGCTGGCGGTCATGGCGGATCCTCCCGAGAGCACGGACCGGGCCGCCGGGCGGCGGGCCTCTGGTGGCATCGTGCGTGGCGGAAGGGGGGCGGCGCCTTTTGTGGGGGGCCGGGTGGGGGGCCACTGAATGGGTTATTTATAGTACTTTGCTGCACGGCGGCAGCCTGTCTACAGGGTGCGTGCGGCTTCGAGGAGAGTGGCGAGGCCGGTATCGAGGTATGCCGCGCCGGCTGATTGTGCGGCGCGTTTCTCGGCTGGGCTGGAGCCGATGACAAGGCATTGGTGTGGGCGGATGCCCAGTTGGGCGATGGCCCGCCGCAGAATGGCGTCGGAGGGCGTCGGCTGGATGCGGCTGTCTTCACGGCCGTGGACGCCGCCGCTGAAGAGGTCCAGCAGACCGAAATGCTGGAGATAGTTCCTCGCGGCGTGAGTGACCATGTCGGTGACGACGGCCAGGTGCAGGCCACTGTCCGTGAGCCTCCGCACGGGCGGCGGCGGCCCGGGGGAAGCGATTGCCCTGCGTACGGCGGCGACCTCGATCTCAGCCGCGCGCCTGTGCAGATCCTCGGCATGAGGGGTCTCGTGGAACGAGTAGAGCAGGTCGGCCGGGTGCGGGCGGGAGTCATGTGTGTGGAGCACATCGGCACGCGGCAGGGGACGGCCGGCCAGGGCGTCGTCCGGATTCCGTAGTTCGGTGAGCAGCCGGGTGAGTTCCCGCACCGCCTCAATCCGTTCCTGGGTGTCATAGATCCGTGTGAGGGTGCCCTCGAAGCCGATGATCACGGCGTCCGCCGCACGCAGGGCGGCTGTGGCGACGTCCAGTGAGCCGGCGTCCCACAGGGCCACGTCCCAGCGGACGGAGCGGCCGGCGAGGAAGTCGGACTGTTGGAGTGCACCGGTCAGGTCTCCGGTGGTGGGGGCGGGGCGACGGGCCACCGGGGGAAGCCGACGAGCCAGATGGCTGCGGAGGAACTGATCGAAATCGCCCCCGCCGCGCCGTGCGGCGAGATCCGGGCGGGTGATCCGCCACACGGCCACACCACGTGCGGAGAGCGTTCCCCCGCTGGGCGTGCGCACTTCCTCCGCCAACTCGGTGCGATGCTCTGTCAGATCGATCTCGTAGTATCCGGCTGGAGCGTGATAGACGGTCCTGCTGACACCCCGGGGTTCGGGAAGAAGCGGCGGCACAGGGAAGGGCCCCCGCAACGCGGGCAGTGGCGGGATGTCCCTCTTCAGGGTATGGACGATGGGGCCTTCCCCCGCGCCCACCTGCTCACGGATGGTCCGCGGCAGGGCAATGACCCCGTGGGCGCCGGTGGTGTCCAGGAGACGGTGGGCCTGGGCCAGCTCATCCGGGCCAACCCCATGGGCCAGGCACAGCCGTGCCCCGCCCAGCTCTCGCAGTAGGCCTTCGAACCGGTCGATGGCGATGCGCAGCAGATCCGGTACCGGACTGCCCGGTCCGCAGGGCAGTGAGAAGCCCTCCGCGTGCGTACGCAGCGGAAATTGATCCGGGCTGTGTCCGCTCGCCGCGACCAGCCGGGTGATCGCACGGCCCAGCAGCGCGTGGGTGTCCGCGTCCTGCCCGTCGTCCGCGAACTCGAAGATCAGCGGGCCGGGTATCGGTTCCACCGGATCGTCGGCGATCAGCTCGTTGTCGTGTGGCAGCGGCTGTTCGTCTGGCTCGAACGGCTCGTGCCCCGTCACGGTGTCCTCGTCGCCGTCGTCCCTCTCCGCGCGTCCCGCGTCCAGTTCCTCACGCAACTCGTGCCCCAGCGCCAGCAGCTCCGGGCTCTGGCCTCCCTGGAGTTCGTACTCCTCGAACACCTCCAAGGCATCCCCGCCGCGCCCTTGGCGACGCAGGGTCGAGATGTACAGGTGGCGGAAGTCCTCGCGGGACGGGTGGGAGCGGACCAGCGAGGCGAGGCCGGCGGCGGCCTGGTCCACTCTGCCGAGGTCGAGGTCGAGCTCCGCACGGGTGCGGAGCAGACCGAGGCGGAGCTGCGACAGGCGGGTCCGGGCGGTCTGCGCGGCGGGGCCGGTGACGCCCTCCAGCTCGGTACCGGGGCGCCACAGATTCAGGGCTTCGGCGATCTCCCGGTGGGCCCTGACGAAGTCACCGAACGCGCGATTCCACTCGGCCTGCTGCGCCAGGTCATCGCAGTGCGCGATGTCGAGGTAGTCCGCGCTGGTGTGCAGGGCATAGCCGCCGGGGTGGGTTGCCAGGGCCGCGGCAGGGCCGAGCAAGGTGCGTAGCCGGGACGCCATCCGGCCGATGACACCGAGCGCGTTCCGCGGCTCGTCGGCCGGCCCCCAGATCCCCCAGCGCAGTTCGTCATGGGTCACCGTGCGGCCGTGTTTGAGCAGGAGCATCGCGAGCATGGGCTGGAGATCGCTCGGGACATCGAGGGTGGCGTCACCGGCGTGGGCGACCCGCAGCGGCCCGAGGAGGTGATGGGAACGCCGGGTGTACTTCGCTACGGCAGCCTCCACCATGTCCGTGCTGCCGAGCAGATCCAGGCCCTGCGCCTGGACCGACTGCGACGGTGACAACAGCCGGGTGAGGGCGTCCGCGTAGGTTTCCCGCAAGTCTGCCGGCAGATGGACCAGGGAATCGGAGGCCACGGACGGTCGCAGCTGAGCCGTTCCGGACGCCAGCTGAAACATCAGTTCGGCCAAGGCCCGCAGATCCTGGGAACCCTCTGAGGGGTTGGAGATCCATCCCGACTGGTACGGGCTGAGTTTCGTGGTGCCGTCGGGCAGCAGGATCACCTGGGACATGCCGAGCCTGCCGTGTGTCAGGCCCGCGGAGTGCAGGGCCGCGAGCGCGCCGGCCAGCCCTGCGCCGATCCGCACCAGCAGCGGGGGCGGCAGCCGGTAGCCGTTCGGCGCCGCCAGGGTGTTCAGGCCGAGACCTTCCACCTGCTCCATGACGACGTAGGGGATGAGGTCCTCGATGCCAAAGTCGAGAACGGCCGTCAGATTTTCGTGGCGCAGTTCCTTCAGTACCCCGGCATCCCGGGCGAAGGTCTGGATCTGGGCCAGTTCGCCGGTCCCGCTGTGCGGGCGCAGCGTCACCCTCCGCCTCTTCTCGGTATCCTCCGTCTGCCACAGCGACTCCGTCGCACCCAGGCGGGGGATTGGCCGGTACCGGCGCCGCAGCCGCTCCGGCAGCGCCTCCGACGACCCGCCCGACGGCTCGGACACCGGCGGCTCAGCCTTCGTCACGGCCGCGGCGAGTGGTTGTGGCTCGGGCGCGGGCTCCACCAGCCCCGCCAGTTGCCGCACACTCCCCGCACTGACCCTCGCGAATGCCTCCCCGTCCGCCCCCGTGGTGGTGGCCGCGCCGCCCGGCGAGGGCGCCGTCGCCGTGAACTCGCCCGGCGCCCGCCCGGCCCGGCTGTCGATCAGCCCGCCCACCCGCTCCAGCAACTCGGTCGTACGGCCTCGGTCGCTGCGGGGCAGTCCGCGCAGCAGCAGGTCGCGGACGCCGGGGCGGAAGGCGTAGGTGCCGGGCCGGCCGGGGACGGCGGTGAGCATGCCGCTGAGGATGACCTCGGCCAGATGCTGGGGGCGCGGGTCGGGCTCCACGGCCGCCTGGACCAGCCGCATCACGGGCAGCACCGGGCGGCCCAACGCCACATGCCCGGCCAGCCGGAACGCCTCCGGTGACGCGGTCGAGCGGAACCGCAGGACCAGTTCCGACGCCGACAGCCGTGTCACATCCGTACGGTCGGCCGCGTCCGGCGCGATGTGGCCCAGCAGCGCCACCGCCGCCGGGTACTCGGTGCCCCCGGGCGCCGCGACCAGGGCCGCCCAGTTCGCCAGCCAGCCCGGCTCCGGCTCCAGCACGGGGAGGGGGAAGGCGCCCTCGTCCGGCGGCGGGTTCTGCGCCACGTCGTACGGGGGCTCGTACGGGGTGAAGGTCAGCGTCGCCGTCGGGGCCGCGGGGTGCGGTGCGCTCAGTCGGCCGGGGGTCGTCGGCAACGCCGTGTCCCGCCACAGATGTTCCGGCAGTGGCTGGATCACCGCGAGCGGCATCCGCCGGGCCCAGCGGCGCAGCGTGCCGTACCAGCGGTCGGCCGCCCGGCCCTTGCGCCACTGCGGGCCCATGCAGTCGCTGATCAGCAGGGTGACCGTACGTCCGTCGGCGGGCGCGTGCGCGGCCTGGCCCCGGACCGTGCCGTCGGGTCCGGCGGGATGCAGGGTGACGGTGCGGAAGACGCCGGACTGGGCGAGGGCGAGATGCAGTTCACGGACCAGAGGACGCCAGATGGGCATGGTGGGGCCGGTGTCATGGACCAGGTGCAGCCGCAGCCAGCGTTCCCGCGCCGGGCGCAGCACCGGCAGCCACCACTCCGGGCCCGTGTCAAGGCGGGCGATCCGCTCGGCGGTGGCCCGCTCGTCCAGCTCCCGCCCCAAGGGCGCCTCGGCCCACCGCTTCAGCGGACGTACGGCCCGTTGCAGGCCCAGGGGATGGCGCAACATCGGGGGCGCCGGGGCGAGCAGGGCGGTGTGACGGGGGCCGGTCCCGCCGCCGGGGGCGGGGAGGTGCAGGGGGATGCGGGGAGGGACGGCGGGGGTGATGGGCGGGGGTGGGGCAGGGGTGTCCTCCCGGGCGGGCGGCGATTCGGGGACGGGCGGCTGCGCGGGCGGCGGGTGAGGAGGCCGGTCGTGCTCTTCCTCCCCGCCTTCGCCCTCCTCCTCCACGGTCTTGATGTGGCCCGCCAGCCACAGCAGTTCGGCGAGTTCGCGCGGGGCCGGGCGGTCGCCCCCGCTCGCCTCGGCCAGGAGCCCGGCGAGGCGGGAGAGCGGGCCCGTACCCGTCCCTCCCCCCGCCCCGTCAGAAGACATCGGTCTGCGGGCCCAGCCCCAGATACGGCATCAGTCGCTCCGCCAGTTCGTCCAGTGACTCCGCGCCCAGGTCGGAGGCGCGGGCCAGATAGATCGCGTTGAGTAACTGGTCGGTCGCGAGGTCGCCGCCGCCGACCCGGGACAGGAACCGCTCGATCAGCCGCCGCGCCTGTTCGTCGGGCTCGCCCAGGTGCGCGCGGACGATCCCGGCGAGCTGCTCGTCGTCGGGCTGGCGCAGCCGCAGGGTGACACAGCGGCGCAGGAACGCGGGCGGGAACTCGCGCTCCCCGTTGCTGGTCAGCACCACGAAAGGGAACGCCCGGCAGCGCACCCGGCCGCGCTCCACCGGGACGCGGGCGTCGGTGCCGTCCGCCAGGACCTGGGCGACGGGGGTGTCCCGCGCGGCCCGTACCAGCTCGGGGATCTCGTACTGGCCCTCCTCCAGAACGTTCAGCAGGTCGTTCGGCAGATCGAGGTCGCTCTTGTCGATCTCGTCGATCAGCAGGGTGCGGGGGCGGGTGTGCGGGAGGAGGGCGGTGCCGAGCGGGCCCAGCCGGAGGTGGTTCTCCACGCCCTCGTTGCCGGTGCGGCCCGCGCCGGCCCTGCTGCTCCTGCCGGCTGTGGACAGCACCCGCCGGGCCGCGTACAGCCGGGACAGCGGGTCGTACTGGTACAGCCCGTCGTGCAAGGTGCTGCGGCTGGTGATGTTCCAGCGCAGCACCGGGCCGAGCCGCAGTTCCCGCGCCACCGCGTACGCCAGTGAGGACTTCCCGGTGCCGGGCGGGCCGGTGACCAGCAGCGGGCGGCGCAGATACAGCGCCGCGTTGACCAACTGCACGGTCTCCTCGGTGGCCCGGTAGGTCTCGGCACGATGTGCGCGGTCGGGGGAGCCGGCGAAGGCGTCGTCGGCCTCGGCAGGGAGGGCGAGCGCGGGGCCGCCGTCGAAGGCACGCCAGGGCGGTGGCGGGGGCAGCTCGTCGATGCCGTCGTGTGGTGTGCGGGTGCCGGTGTAGACAGGCCACAGGGGCATGGGTCTCCCTCGTCCTTGTTCCTCGCTCAGGCGACCGGCGAGTGCCGGCAGGCGGTCGGTTCCGGGAAGCAGCGCGGGTCGTCCCACATCAACTGGACGTCGTGTGCCCAGTGTCCGTCCGGCTCGTCGTCCGCCGCGGCGGTCTCGCGCAGGTCCAGGACGTGGCGGGGGAGCCGTGCGGGCGGTACCGCGGTGATCGACTCGGCCACCCGGTCCAGGAAGGCGCCGCCCGCGCACGGGCCCGGATGGCCGATGCCGGGGCAGCCCGCTCGCGGCCACAGCAGCACCGGCACGGGCGCGTTCAGGCCGACCTCGAAGTGCGGTCCGGCGGCGGTGGGTTCCGTGGCGTAGGCGGCCATGCCGGTGTCGTCGTCCCGCAGTCGCTTGCGCAGGCTCGGCGGGCGTTCCTGGGTGTCGCAGCCCACGCGGTGCGGGGCGATGCCGGAGTCGGTGTCCAGCTTCCGCCAGATCTTGGCGAGCTGATGGCGCAACCGGCCGCTGCGGTGCCGGGACCGGTCCGCCACCACCACGGGATAGGTGCAGCCCAGCGGGGTGGGGTCGTCGTCGCTGCACGGCCAGCGGGCGACCGGCAGATTCAGCAGGTCGCGCGGCAGTACGAAGGTGAGTAACTCGTCTGCTCCCGGGGCGAGCTGAGTGAACGCCTCGTCGATGCGCTCCTGCACGTACCCTCGCACCGCGCCGCGCGCCAGCCGCCGCGCGCCCACCGGGTGGCGACGCCCGTCGCGGTAGGCGAAGACCTCGACGGTGACCTGATCGGCGCCCGCGCCACTGTGCTCGATCTCGACGACGATGGGGGACCAGGAGGGGGCCGGGTCAGCGGCCGATGTGAGGGCCGGGGCGTCGGTCCCCGGTGGCTCGGGCGTCAGCAGCCGCTCCAGCAGCTCCGCGAGCCGCGTCACCGCCCCCTCGTCCGCCACCTCCCACTGCACATACGCCGCCGCCCGCTCCAGCGAGCCGAAGCCGCCGTCCGGCAGTGGTGGCCCGAAGGGGCCCACGGCATCCACGTACAACTGGTCCGGGCGGTACGGCAGTCCGGCCCGCTCGGCCCGCCGCACCAGCCCGTACAGCCGCCCGCGCAGCTCGGTGTGGTGTCCGTCGGTGGGGACGAGTTCGCCCAGTCCGGCCCAGTAGCGGCCCATCACCTCGGTCGGCAGCATCCGGCCCACCCGGGTGTCCGTGCCGCCCGCGACCGCCGTGACCATCCCGACGACCGTGCCGTCCGCCAGGGTCACCGCCGCCCCGCTGAACCCGGCCGCCAGCGGCTGACCGTGCCCGGTCAGGGCCTCCAGCTGCACCCACTCGCCGGAGATCAGCGGCCCCGGCAGCGCCCGGTAGGAGGCGAGCATGCCCTCGTCGTAGCCGCGCGGGAAGCCGTACGCCACCAGCTCATGGCCGTCCCGCTCGGCGCCGGGCGGCGCGAACGCGGCCGGGGTCAGCGGCATCTCACGCTCCAGCTCCAGTACGACGAGGTCGCCCGGGTCGGCCGCCCCGCCCCGCCAGCCGCCGTGCACGGCGACGGACGCGACGACTCCACCGAGGTCGGCGCGGCCCGGGAAGGTCACCGTTACCTCGGCCGTGTCGCTGGCCCGCACGACATGGGCGCAGGTCAGCACCCGGCGGGCCGAGACCAGGAAGCCCGCGCCGATCTCCCGCCCGCACTCGATCCTGGCGTGCCAGTCGGTCTTCCTCATCCGCGGTCGGCGGCCGGCCCGTGTCCCGGCGTCCAGGTGAGCTTGACGATGAGATGGCCCTCGGCCGCGCCCTTGGCGATCACCGCCCCGGTCTCCGCGCTCAGCTTGACGCCGAACTCCAGCTCCACCGAGTCGGGCTGGAGGGACCCGTCCCGGAACACCCGCAGCGCGGATTCCGCCGCCGCGCGCACGCCGCTCAGCGCGCCCTCGAAGGTGCGAGCCGCCTGCGCCGGTTTGTCGCCCCGGGCGACCAGCCGGGCGCCGGGGTCGTCGTCGGCGCCCTCCACGACGATCAGCGCGCCGTCCTCCGTCTTGAACTCCACCAGACTGTCCATGCCCGTCCGTCCCCCGTGATCCCGGTGTACCGCCGCCCGTGCGGAACACCATTGTTACGGAGGGGACTTGCCGGTGTCCCGCCGCTGGAAGGAAACGCGGGCGGCGCCGCCCCCCTGGGACGGGGGGACGGCGCCGCGCGGGACTCTTCGTACCGTCAGACCAGCCAGCCGACGAAGTGGATGAGGCCGGCGAGGATGTCGGTGAGAAGGTTCATGATCGTGGTTCTCCTTGCGGTGACGCATGAATGTGGGACCGCGCTCAACTACGGTATGCATCCCGTCGCTTGCGCACCGTAAGTATCGTCAACCGCGGGAGCCGCACACCACCTCACGGGTGACGATCACCTGTTCCAGGGAACAACCGCTCGCTTGTGCGGTCCGGCCTCGGCCGGGCGGGGTCCCGTACCTGTCAGTCCCCATCAGCCTCCGTCAGCTCCGATCAGCCTCCGTCAGCTCCGATCAGCCCCCGTCAGCTCCGATCAGCCCCCGTCAGCTCCGATCAGCCATCGCCCAGTGCTCGCTTCATGATCTTCCCCATGTCGTTGCGGGGGAGCGCGTCGAGATGGCGGACCACCCGGGGGCGCTTGTGCGGGGCGAGGCGGCGGGCGACGTGGTCCGCCAACTCGGTGTCGGTGGGCGGGGATCCGGGGTCCGCCGGGACGATCCAGGCGACGATCCGCTCGCCCAGGTCGGCGTCCGGCTCCCCGGTGACGGCCGCCTCGCGCACCCCGGGGTGTTCCAGGAGCGCGTTCTCGATCTCGCCGGCGCCGATCTTGTAACCGCCGGACTTGATCAGGTCGGTGGCCTTGCGGCCGACGATCCGGACATAGCCGTCGGGGTCACGGACCGCCATGTCCCCGGTGCGGAAGAAACCGTCGGCCGTGAAGGCGGCGGCGGTGGCGTCGGGGCGGTTGAGGTACTCGGTGAAGAGGTTCGCGCCGCGCACCTGGATCTCGCCGACCGTCTCCCCGTCGTACGCCGTGATCGGCGAGCCGTCCTCCTCCACCAGCCGCAACTCCACCCCCGGCAACGGCACCCCGACCGTTCCCGCCCGCGCCTCCCCGTCCGCCCGCACGCTGGTGTTCATCAGGGTCTCGGTCATGCCGTAGCGCTCGATCACCCGGCGACCGGTCGCGGCGGCGATCCGCTCATGGTCGTGCACCGGCAGCGCGGCCGAGCCGGACACCAGCAGCCGCGCCCCGGCCAGCGCCTTCGCCAACTCCGGTTCGGCGGGCAGGGCTTCGGCGATCCGGTGGTACATCGTCGGCACCCCGAACAGCATCGTCGCCCCGCCGTTCAGCTCCCGCGCCACGCCCTCGGTGTCGAACCGGCCCAGATGCCGCACCGATCCGCCCCGCCGCAGCGGCCCGAGAATCCCCAGCACCAGCCCGTGCACATGGAACAGCGGCAGCCCGTGCGCGAGTACGTCCGCGTCCGTCCACCCCCACGCGTCGGCGAGCGCGTCCAGGGTGGTGGACAGGGCCCGGCGGGGCAGTACCGCGCCCTTGGGCGGGCCGGTGGTGCCCGAGGTGTAGACGACCAGCGCGGGCGCGTCGGCGTCGGCGTCGTCGGCGGGGACCGGGCCCGTCGCGCGCACGTCCACCTCGATACGGGGGAGCGCGGCGAGCGGGGCGGGCAGTTCGGTGCCGGGGGCGGTCAGTACGGCGTCCGGGGCGCTGTCGGCCAGGATGTGCCCCAACTCCTTCTCACCCGACCTCGGGTTCAGCGGCACGGCGGCGACCCCGGCGGTCAGTACGCCGACCGTCGCGACGGCCGTCTCCAGCTCCGGGGTCGCCCAGACGGCGACCCGTCGGGCCCCCCGCACCCGCTCGGCGACGGCCCCGGCCGCCCCGGCGAGCCCGCCGTACGTCAGGGAACGCGCGCCGAACCGCACGGCGGGCCGCTCGGCGGGGGCGCGGCGCAGGGCCGGGAAAAGTGCCGGAGAGAGGGCCGGGGAAGGTGCCGGGGAGGGTGAGGACACGGGGTGTACTCCTTGGATCGGTCAGACGGTCGGACGGGTCGGACGGGTCGGACGATGGTCATCGGTCGTCGGTGTGGCGCAACGTTCCCACGAGGGTGGCCAGATCCGGCGCCAGGCGTAGCTCCGTCGTGTGCAGCGCGGGGTGGGTGAGCCAGTGCAGCCGGGCCGTGTCGGGGCCGCCGTCGTGCGTCGGCGGCCGGCCGGTGGCCGGGGTGAAGTCGTCGACGACCACGGTCCCGCCCGGCGCCAGCAGGTCGGCCACCGGCGCCGGATCGTCCCCGGGTGTCTTGCCCTGGCCGCCCCCGCCCCGGATCCCGCTCCACGCTCACCAGCCGCACCCCGGCCGGTGCTCCCGACGCCAGCCACGCGAGCCCCACCCCGCAGCCCGTGCCCGTCTCCCCGATCGTCCCCTGCGCGCCGCCCGCCAGGGTGTGCAGCAGGCGGCCCTGTTCGGGGCGGCAGGAGTTGGGGAAGCCGTGGGCGAGGGCGACGGTCAGCGCGCGGCGGACCAGTGGGGGGAGGTGGTCGGCGGTGGTGTGGGCCGCCGTGCCCGTCATCGACATGGGGCGATCCTGCCCCGGTGGGCCCGCCCGCAGGCCCGGGGGTCGGGCCGCCGCCCCGCGTCACGCCGTTGCCGCCGGTGTCACCTCCGCCACCACGCAGCTCACGTTGTCCGGGCCGCCCGCCGCGTTCGCCGCGTCGACCAGGGCGTCGACGGCCGCCTCGGGGGTCCCGGCCGCCGCCAGCGTCGTACGGATCACGGCGTCCGGGACGACCGACGGGAGGCCGTCCGAGCAGAGCAGGTAGCGGTCGCCGGGGTGGGCGTCGTGCAGATGGAGGTCGGGGGTGGGGTGGCCGGTGCCGGTCAGGGCGTTGAGGAGCAGCGCGCGCTGGGGGTGGCTGGTGGCCTCCTCCGGGGTCAGCCGGCCCTCGTCGATCATCGACTGGACCACGGTGTGGTCATGGGTGATACGGAACAGGCCGCCGTCGCGCAGCAGATACGCGCGGGAGTCGCCGATGTGGACCAGGGCGAGGTGCGAGCCGGTCCACAGGAGTGCGGTGAGGGTGGTGCCGGCCTCCGCCCCGCCCTCGGCACTCCCGGTGCCGGCCTCCGCCCCGCCCTCGGCACTCCCGGTGCCGGCCTCCGCCCCGCCCTCGGCACCCCCGGTGCCGGCCTCCTCCGCCCCGGTGCCGGCGTCCTGCACCGCCAGCGCCGCGTCCCGCACGGCCGCCTCCAGCAGATTCAGCACCTCACCCGCCGGGACCTCGGTCTCCCCCAGCGCCTCCAGCGTCTTGAACGTCTCCACGGCGGCCGTGCTCGCCCGGTCGCCGTCCGGGCCGAAGCCGTCGGCGACCGCGAGCAGCCGGGTGCCCGCGTAGACGGTGTCCTGGTTGACCGGGCGCACCCGGCCCCGGTCGGAGTGGGCGGCGTAGCGCAGGGCGAGGGTCGTCATGGCGGGGTCCTTCCGCGGTCGTCTCGTCAGGTGGTCCACGAGGAATCCGGCGAGGTCGCGGCGCTCGGCCGTCTCCGCCTCCACCCGGGCCCAGTAGGCGCGGATCTCCCGGGCCGCGGCGGCGGGCGGCAGCGCGCACACCTCACGGATCCGGGCCAGCGGCATCCCCAGGCGCCGCAGCCACGCCACCAGCCGGGCCTGTTCGAGCTGGCCGGGCGCGTAGTAGCGGCAGCCGGTGTCCGGGTCGACGCGCGCCGGACGCAGCAGCGCCAGTTCGTCGTACAGCCGCAGCGCCTTCGGTGACAGCCGGGACGCCCTGGCGAAGGCGCCGATCGTCAGCATGTGTTCCAACTGGAAACCTCCTCCGGTTCCGGCACCGATGCTCGGGCTTGACCGAAGGTGAAGGTCAAGCGGGCTTCTGGGGTTCGCGTTCGATTGTTAGCCTGCCCGCTGTCCGAATCACCGGGTACGGGCCGTGCGTGCGAGCGGCGGCCGTGGGGAGAGCGAGTCGCTGTGCGCCATGTAGCCCTGGTCACCTGCCGTCCCGGCCCCGAGGTGGTGGCCGATCCCGATCTGCCGGTGCTGCTGGCGGCCCTGCGGGACGCGGGCGCCCGCGCGGAAGCGGTGGTCTGGGACGACCCGGACGCCGACTGGGCCGCCTTCGACCTCGCCGTGATCCGCTCCACGTGGGACTACAGCTGGCGGGCGGCGGAGTTCCTGGCCTGGGCGGCCCGCGCCGGCAGGCTCACCCGGCTCGCCAACCCGGCCGACGTGATCCGCTGGAACGCCGACAAGCGCTACCTCGGCGACCTGGCGGCGGCCGGTATCCCCACGGTCCCGACCCGGTACGTGGCCCCCGGGGAGCCCTACGGGCCCGCCGAACTGCCCGCCGACCACGAGTACGTCGTCAAGCCGACCTCCGGCGCGGGCGCCCGCTTCGCCGCCCGCTACACCCCCGACGAGCACGCCACCGCCCTACGGCAACTGGAGCGGATGCATGCCGAGGGCTTCACCGCGATGATCCAGCCGTACGTCCGCTCCATCGACGCCACCGGCGAACGCGCCCTCCAGTTCTTCGGCGGGCGGCTGCTGCACGCCATCCGCAAGGGCCCGGTGCTCGCGCCGGGCACCCCGTACGACGCCCGCAAGACCGCCCACCCCGGGGTACGTGCCTGGCAGCCGACCGACGCCGAACTGGCCGTCGCCGACCGCGCCCTGACCGCCGTACCCGACGCGCCCGACCTGCTGTACGCCCGCGTCGACCTGGTCGACGGCGAGGACGGGCAGCCGTGCGTGATGGAACTGGAACTGGTCGAGCCCCATCTGTTCCTGGACCTGCACCCGGCGTCGGTGGGGCGGGTGGCGGAGGCGGTGTTGGCGTACTAGCCGCTGCCCCATTGGGCAATCCCTCCCCCTCACCCCACTCTCCTGGCCACTGACCAAGAAAGCAGTGTTATTGTGCAGTGACCAAGAGAAAGGGATGGTCCGTGACCCTCGATCCTGAATTTCTGCCGGTCTACGAAGTGCTGCCGGAACTCGATGTGTTCGCCGACATCCCGGCCTCGCGCGCCGCCCTGGGCGCGGCGAGCGGGGACGGTGCATCGGACGGCAAGGTGCGGGTCGAGGACCGGGGCATCGTGGCCGGTGGGCAGGCCGTGACCGTACGGATCTACACACCGGTCGCCCCGCTCGACGCGGCCGACGCGGCCGACGGCCCGCGTCCGGTGGCCGTCTGGATCCACGGCGGCGGCTTCGTGCTCGGCGGGCCCAACGCCGAGGACCCCACCTGCCGACGGCTCTGTGCCGAGCTGGGCATCACCGTCGTCGCGCCGGACTACCGGCTCGCCCCGGAACACCCGTACCCCGCCGCCTTCGACGACTGCTACGCCACCCTCACCTGGGTCGCCGACCAGGCCGATGCCCTCGGGGTCGACCCCGCCCGGCTCGCCGTCGGCGGGCACTCCGCCGGTGCCGCCCTCGCCGCCGGGGTCGCGCTCGCCGCCCGGGACCGCGAGGGGCCGCAGATCGCGTTCCTCTACCTCGGCTACCCGGTCCTGGACGACCGGCAGGAGACCGAGTCGGCGCGGACCGTCACCGACCCCAAGCTCTTCAACCGGCGTGGCGCGGCGGACGGCTGGAAGCACTACCTCCAGGGCACCCACTTCCAGGGCACCCACTTCCAGGGCACCCACCTCCAGGACACCGACCCCGCCATCGGCTACGCCGTGCCTGCCCGCGCCGCCCACCTGCGGGACCTTCCCCCCACCTACATCCTGGCCGACGGCGTCGACCCGGCCCGCGACGAGGCCCTCGACTTCGCCTCCCGCCTCAGCGCGGCCGGCAACCTCACCGAACTGCACCTCGTGCCCGGCGTCCCCCATATGTTCGACGTCATCGCACCCTCGATCCGGGCGAGCCGGCGGGCCGTGGCGGCGTGGACCAGCGCCCTCGCCCACGGGGTAGGGGTGGAGTAACCATCCCCGGCGGGGCGCCCCCGGCAGTGCACCCCCCGGCAGGGCACCCCCCCCGGGCAAGGCCCCCCGGAAGGCGTGGCTTCTCACCCCGTCACCGCCACCCGCTGCAACAACCCCCACGTGAACTCCGCCACGACCTCCCGCCGTACCCCGTCCGCGTCCGGGGCCGTGAAGGCGAGGCCCCAGCGGGTGGGGGCGCTGCCCTCCAGGGGGCGGGCCGGGGCGAAGGCGCGGGCGGCCTCGTCGACCGTGCAGGACCAGGGGGTGAGGTCCGCCAGGTGGTGGAGGGGCGGGGCGGGCGCGTCCGGGGCGCGGACCAGCCACTCGTTCCACACCGCCCGGTTCGGGCCGACCAGCACCTCGAACCGCAGGTCCGGCCAGAGCGGCAGCGGCCACTGCCACGCCTCGCAGTCCAGGTCGCCGATGCGGCGGGCGGCCGTCGACGCGGGAGCGCCGAGCACCGAGCGGTAGCGGGACGCTGCCGAGCCGGAGCGGGACGCGGCCGACCGGGAGCGCGGCGAGCGGACCATCGCCTGCCAGCGCTTGTTCGCCTCACGCATCCCGGCGAGCGAGACGCCCAGGTGCCGCCGGGCGTCCTCCACCAGGTCCGGATTGTGGTCGGCCATCCGGCGCAGCAGCACCAGCTGGAAATCGAGCGGGGTGAAACGGCCGTCAGCGCCGGGCGTGGAATCCAAGGACATACGGACCATCGTGGCGTACGCCGCCCCGGCCCGACCTGCGCCCCGGCGGCCGGCCGCCCGTCCCCGGTGTGCGGCCCCGCGGCAGGAACAGCACCGAGTTCACATAGCGGGCGCGACCCCGCAGCGGCAGCACCCGGCGCAACAGGCCCTCGGCCGCCAGATGGGCCGCGCCCTCCTGATGGCTCTCCAGGGGGAAGGCGTCGAGCGGGACCCAGCGGTCCGCCGGGAGCACCCACCCGGTGTAGCCCAGCGTGCCGAGGTACGTCACCACCGGGCCCACCGGCTGGATCCGGGCCTCCAGCTCCACGAAGAGGGCCGGACGGTCCCGGGTCAGCAGCGTGGTCGCGCCCCGCAGCACCGCCAGTTCGCTGCCGTCCACGTCGATCTTCACGAACCCGACGTCCGTCAGGCCCAGATCGTCCAGCGCGACACAGCGCACCGGCACCGCGCGGGCATGGATGTCCCGCCGGACCAGCGACGACACCCCACGGTCACCGGCGTCGTCGGCGGGCAGCCAGAGCCGGGCCGTGCCCGGACCGTCCGAGGCGGCGGCCTGGATCACCCGGACGTTCGGCGGGACGGTCCGCGCCAGCAGCCGGGCCAGCCGTGGCACCGGCTCCACCGTCACCACCCGCCGCGCCAGGCCACTCAGCCGCCGCGTCCAGGGGCCGTACCAGCCGCCCACGTCCACCGCCGTACCGCAGCCGGGCGGGCACAGGTCGGTGATCCGGGCCAGCTCCGGCTCGAAGCGCGGGTACACCGCCCGCGCGGTGGCCGCCACCAGCCGGTCGGGGAGGTAGGACGCCATCCGGTGGGCCAGGGTCCGGGGCGGGGCGACGGGGGACGCGGTCCCGGCGACGCCCGTGACGTCCCGGGCCCCGGGCCCGCTCACAGGGCCATCCGCTTCAGCAGCGTCTCGTGCTCGTCCTGCGGGACCTGCTCCCCGGACGACGGCAGCAACTGCGGCACGCCGTCCACGATCGGATAGCGGCGCCGCAGCCGAGGGTTGTACAGCGACTCACCCCCGTCTCCCGCGAGCAGATGCAGCGGTCCCTTGTCGAGCGGGCAGGCGAGGATTCTCAGCAGCGGGTCGTCCGGCTTCATGGCTCGGTCAGCTCCTTGTCCGTCTTTTCGCCCATGGGCGGTCGGGGGGCGGCGTCATGCTTGGGCATCATCAGCAGCACGGTGACCGCCAGACAGGTCCCGGCGATCCGCAGCCCCAGCCGGGCCGGATGGGCGGGCAGCGCCTCACCGAACGTCAGGGTGCCGAGCACGGCCGTGTACAGCGCGGTCACCGTCGTGCACACCGGCACGATCAGCGAGGCCCGGCAGCGCTGGAGCGCGGCCTGCGACATGATCAGGCCGAACGCGCCGGTGAACAGCAGCAGATACGGGTACGGGGAGCGCAGCAACCCGGCGAGCACGGCACCGGGCCCGCCCGCCGTGAGATACCCGGAGACGCCCTTGATGGCGAGCGAGCTGACCCCGTACAGCAGCCCGACCGCGACCCCGTACTCCACGCCGGTCGTGGGCAGCCGGTGCCGGTGACCGGCGCCGCGCTCGGTTGACCGGTACAGCCACACCCCGGCCGCCAGCGACGGCACGCACACCAGCAGCACCAGCGGATAGGGGGCGCCCCGGCCCACCCTGTCGGCGCTCTCGTCCAGCGACAGCACCACCATCAGCAGCGCCAGCAGGATCGCGGCGAGCGCGTACCGCTCCCGGCCGCTGGTCTCCTCGCCGAGCAGCCGCGACGACAGCAGCACCAGCAGCACCAGACCGGCGACGAAGATGCCCTGCGCGGCGGCGATCGGCAGCGTCCGGTACACCAGCAACTGCGCCCCGAAACCCGCCGCCAGCGCCAGCGAGCCCGCGATCCACAGCGGGCTGCCCAGCACCAGCCGCAGCAGCCGCGCGGGCCGCCGCACACTCACCTCCGGCAACACCCCCAGCGCCCGCTTCTCCAGCACGAACCCGGCGCTGTACAGCACGTTCGCCAGCAGGGCCGCCGCCACCCCCCACCACATGCTCAACGCCGGCGGGCGTGCAGCAGCAGGATCGAGGCCAGCGGCGGCCGGGCACACGCCAGCCGGTCCAGCGGGCGCAGCGCCCGCGGCACCCCGTGGAAGGGCGCCCCCGCCAGCCGTACGACGTCGAAGCCCGCCGCCGTGACGAACTCCCGCAGCGCACGGGCCGTGTACAGCCGCAGATGCCCGACCACCTCCGAGCCCGGCCGCCCGTGGATCGCGCGCAGACTCACCTCGGAGAACACCGGCTGCACCCCGGCCAGCAGCAGTCCCCGGTTGTACCAGGCGGCCAGATTCGGGGTGGACAGCATCAGATGGCCGCCGGGGCGCAGGACCCGCCGGATCTCGTCCAGCGCCGCGTCCGGGTCGACCAGATGCTCGACCACCTCGCTGAACAGCACGGCGTCCGCCGCCCCGGCCCGCAACGGCAGCCCGCCGCCGGTGAGTTCCCCGCGGATCACCTGCGGCAGCCGGGTCCGGGCCCGTACCAGCGCGTCCTGCGACCAGTCGACGCCGATCAGCCGGTGGCCGCGCAGCAGGGGGGCGGCGGTGGCGGCGGCCGTGCCGTCGCCGCAGCCGATGTCCAGGACGGTTTGGCCGGTCGTCCCGGCCAGGGCCGCCGCCAGCATGCGGGCCTGGCGCAGCGAGCGGGCGGCGCCGGAGGCCACCGGCACGGCCGGGTTCTCGTAGAAGTCACGCAGGTCGGGTGGGGTGGTGACGGGCGCGGTGGTGGTCATGGGCCGGCCTCCGTCGTACGCAGGTGGTGCGCGAAGAGGTCCCGTAGCCGGTCGCCGTCGTCGGGGCCGAGCAGGGTGCGCGACCAGCGCAGGGCCAGATGCAGCCGGCCCGCCGTGGACGCCGTGGTGACGGTCAGGCCGCGCGGCATCCGGGCCGGTGCCGAGAACCACACCGCGTGCGCCCGGCCCGCCTCCGCGCCGAAGTCCAGCGGGTACGGGATTCTGCCGATGTTGCTGAGCAGGGTGGTGGACGTCCAGGGGGCGGCGGCCCGGCGGAGCGTACGGGTGAGCGCGGCCCGCCAGGCGACGGGGGCGACCGGGGCGGTCAGCAGGGTGGCTCCGTGGCCCAGTTGGGGGCGGTGGAGGGCTTTGAGGGCGCGGGTTCTGGTGGCCGTGCGGTGGAGCAGGGCGGGGGTGTCGTCGGTGGTCAACTCGTCCGGGGAGAACGGGACTTCGACCAGTCGGGTGCCGTTGCCCATCGGCATCGTGTGGTCGCGGGGGCGGTCGTCCACGGGCATGGTGATGCGCAGGGGGCGCGGGGGTGCGCCGTGTTCGCGGTTCCAGTGGGCGAGGGTGCGGGCCGTGGTGACCATCAGCTGGTCGTTGACGGTGTAGGGGGCGTCCTTGGGGCGGTGGGGGAGGGGGAGTTCGGTGACGAGCAGGCCGTTGCCGGGGGAGGTGCCGGGGGTGCCTGCGGCCACGCGGGCCGGGCGGGACCAGGTGGAGGGGGTGTCCGGGGTGGTGGGTGAGGGTTGTCGGGGGCGGGTCGGGGGTGCGGTGGGGGTGTTGTCCTTGCCGCCGTACAGCTCCGCTGCCGTCGCCAGGATGCGGAGGCAGGCGGGGCCGTCCAGGGCGGTGTGGTTGACGGTGAGGATCAGGGCCGTGGGGTGGGGTGCGGGGGTGGACGCGGTGACAGGGGGTACGACTTCCAGCCGCACCGGCGGTGACGCCGACAAGGGCGGCGCCTGGTCCAGGGATCTTCTTCTCGCGTCCCGCGGAGCGTCCACCCCGGGGTCGGTGAACCGCACCACCTCCACCTCCGGTTCCGCCGTCAGTTCCCACTCGTAGCGGCGGCGGTACCACGGGCCCAGGGCCTCCCGCATCAGGACACGGGGATGGCGGCGCAGGGCCTCCGTGAACGCCTTGCGCAGGCGAGGTGGGTCGATGGGGCCCGGGAGGTGGACCTCGATGTGGACGGTCTCCGGTTCCTCCTCCTGGAGGCAGTGCCGGGCGATCTCATCCACCACGGGGAAGGGGATCGTCGTCACGGACGGTCCTCCACCGGCTCCGCCGGTTGCCCGCCCCGTCGGCGCCGGGCGCGTCCCCGCACGCTCACCAGCGCCGCGAACAGGCCGATCAGCGTGAGGAGTTGGGCGACCGGGCCGAAGGAGCCCGAGCCGTCGCCGACCGGCTGACCCGCGCCGGTCGCCGCCGTGATGCCCGCGAGGGCGAGGGAGCCGAAGGCGATCGGGACGAGGAGCCGGTGTCGCCAGTGGGCCAGCAGGGCGAGTGCGGGGACGAGCAGCGCCAACCAGCCCGCGATGACCACCGCGACCAGCGTCAGCGCCACCGTGCCGAGCCACACCCCCGGCGGCGGCGGGGTCTCCTGCGGGGCGTCGGTGCTGGGCTCGCGGCGCCGCCACAGCGCCAGGCCCACCAGACCTGCGAGCCCCACCCCGCTGCCGATCAGTCCGGCGTCGTACGTCGTGGCGGGACCGTAGGACAGCTTGAGGGTGCCGCCCTCGCCGGCCGGGATCAGCCAGCCCTGCTGCCAGCCGTCCAGCCGGACGGGGGTCAGTTCACGGCCGTCCAGGGTGGCCCGCCAGCCGTCGTTGAAGTTCTCGTACGTCGTCACGTACGAGGCGTCGCCCGCACCGACGCTCAGTTCGCGCTGGTCGCCGAGCCAGTCCCGTACCTCCAGCGCGCGGTCGGCGGTGGGCGGCGGGGTCACCGTGCCCCGGGTGAGGGTGAGGTCGGTGAGGAGCAGTGGGCCCGCGTCGCCGGACTCCACCCGGTGGTCGCCCGCCGCGAGGTCGAGGTGGTCGTCGTCGGCGCCGCACAGCGTCACCGGGATGCGGCGGCGCTCGGTCAGGTCCCGGACCAGGCCCTCGACGCTGGTCTCGTACAGGGTGCCGTCGATCGCGACCACGGGGCCGGAGCCGCAGGGCAGGGCGAAGGTGCGGTCGGGGTCGGGCTGCGGGGTGCGGTAGCTGTCCAGGGCCGGGATGTGGGCCTCGGTCAGGCCGACCGGGAGGCGCAGATCCTCGTCCACCAGGGGGTTGTGGAGGGTGATCGGCGCGGTGTCGGTGATGGTGATGTCCAGCCGGTCGGTGGTGATCGGCGGGAAGCGGACCCAGCCGTTCTCGTCCACGGCGGCGGTGGTCGCGCCGCCGGGCGAGTCGATGGTGACCTCGGTGGGCCGGGTGGTCAGGCCGCCCGCCCCGGCCAGCACCAGTTCGTCGATCGGCTGCAAGCCCTCCCAGCTCAGGTGGATCGTCGGGTTGTCGCCCGCGATCCAGGCCGTGGTCAGATCGCCGTCGGTCAGATTGCGGGCGGACAGGCCGACGCCGAGCCGGGCGGTGGAGTCGGCGGTGGCGGTGATCCGCTGGGCCTGGTCAGGGGCGATCTCGTAGAGCATCCGGTCGAGTTCGGCGCCGGGCACGGCGACCGCGCTCGCCTCGATCTCGTACGTGCCGTCCGTGCCCGTGGTGAAGGCGCGGTGCAGGCCCGCTTCGGAGCCGGTCGGGGACATGCCGGCCGGGTCGGCGACCCGGTGCAGGGAGACGACCTCACTGGCCGCGTCGCTGTCCGCCGAGTCCGCCGGGAGCGCCAGCATCCGGGTCACCGTCACCTCAGGGAGGGTGATCTCGGCGAACCCGGCGCCGAGCAGCCCCGGCCGCCGCTCCACGGACTCCAGGATGGTCAGCTTCATCCAACTGGTCGCCCCGGCAGGCGCCTTGACCGACTGCGCGGCCCCATTGGGCTGGAGATAGCTGGTCTCCGAGCCCCGCTCGGTCTCCACCCGCACCCGCGTCGGCGCCGACCGCACACTCTCCTGCGGCAGCGGCGTCACCCGGAACGACGACGGCATGTCGTACTCCTCGGTGAACCCGATCCGCAGCCACTCCCCGTCCGGGGTGTCCGCCGAACCCTCGGTCCAGGCGGTGTCCGGGTTCCCGTCGAAGGCGTTCACCGGGTCGAACTGAGGCAGATGGAAGAACCAGCTCCCGTACGACGACGCCGTCACCGACTCCGCGCCCCGCAGCTCGGCCACCGTCTGATGGTCGACGCCGGTCAGCGGCAGGATCTGGTGCGGTGCCTCGCCCGCGTCCTGATGGGCGTCCGGCGCGTTGCGCTCGTCTCGGGTGTACGTGTACGAGGTGTTGGCGCTGACCAGTCCGAACCGGGTGTCCGCGCGCCGCAGCCCGTCCCCGCTGAGCTGCAACGGGGGTGAGCCGAGCCCCGGATGCCCGTCGCCGGTCAGCACGCTCGCCCGGCCGCGCAGGTCGGACGCCAGCGGCAGCAGCGCTTCCGGGCCGCCGGAGACCTGGGCCGTGTCGGCGACCGGCGTCAGCCCGGCCTGCCCCGGCCGGGGCACGGCCGTATCGGCGGGCCGGTAGATCTCCACCGCCCGCTGCACCGGGTACAGCCCCTCGACCTGCAACGGCGTGTCCTCGGCGATCCGCCCGCCGGTCATCATCGGCCCGTACCCGGCGACCCGCTCGTACCCGGACTGCTCCAGGGTCCGCTTCACGGTGGTGGTCGGGGTGTAGCCGACCTGGTCCGGATCGAGATCGTTGCGGACCACGACGTAGTAGACCCCGGCGCGGCTCAGATAGTCGGCCAGCCCCGGCACCTCCACCCCCGTCTGGAGCGCCTGTTCCACCGCGTCCATGGCCCGCCGGTTGCCGGGCTGCCCGAACGGCACATAGTCCCGCTGGCCCCACCGGGACCCGGCGAGCACGTCCAGCGGCTGGTCGATGGTCGAGCCCCAGGTGTGGACGCCGTGCGCGGTCGCCGGGACGACGAGGGCGCGCGAGTCGGGCGACCACTCCGCCAGCCGGTCGGCCACGGTCCGCCAGTACGCGGGAACCTGCTGGAACGAACCCTGGTTCAGGATCGACCCGTTGAGATACGGCCACACCAGCCCCGGCAGCACCAGCACCGCCGCGATCAGCGGCACGAAGCGGCGTCCGCGCACCGGACGGGCCCCGCGCGGCTCGGCGGCCACCGCCACCAGGTGCGCGAGCCCCAGCACCAGCGCGAGGGCCACGCCCGTCTGGAACTTGTAGACATTGCGGAACGGCGCCAGCCACCCGTCCAGCCAGTCCTGCACCGTGCCGTGGAAGAGGCCGCCGAACGTGCCGCCGTACCCGGCGAGCAGCACCAGCACGCACACCAGCACGGTCAGCACCAGCCAGCGCCGCTCGGGCACATCCCGCCGCGCCAGCCCGGCGAGCCCCAGCCCGGCCGCCAGCGCCGAGCAGACGATCACCACCACCGCAGACGCCACCACCCACCCGGCCGGCAACCACGCCTCACCGAAGTGCAGATACGCCACCCAGTTCCCGGCGCCGCGCAGTGCCTCCGTCGCCGCCATGGTGTCGGTCGTGGTGTGCGCGCTCTCCACGTACGGCAGAAAGTTCTCGCCGTACGCGCCGAGCAGCAGCAGCGGGATCCACCACCACGCCGTCGCCACGATCACCCCGGGCACCCACCAGGCGATCAGCCTGCGCTGCCGGGGCCCGCGCGGCCGGGTCAGCAGATACAGGCCGACCGGCACCAGGGACGCCAGCGTCGAGGCCGCGTTGACCCCACCCATGAACGGCACGAACAGCACCGACCGCAGCGCCGCGACCCGGGCGCTGTAGCGCGGGTCGGCCAGCGGCAGCAGCACCCACGGCAGGAACGCGCCGGGCAGCGCGGCGGCCGACGTGGAGCCGATGACGATGGTGAACACCGGCCACAGCGCGTACGCGAGGGCCGCGAGCAGCCGCGAGGCCCCGTCGCCGACGCCCAGCCGCTCGGCCAGTCGCAGGGCACCCCAGAACGCCACCGACACGATGACGGACATCCACAGCCGCTCGGCCAGCCACACCGGCAGCTCCACGGCTCGGGCCAGCCAGTGGAACGGCAGCATCGGCCACAGATAGCCGACGTACTGGTCCTGGATGCCGCCGAAGCCGCTGCGGTCGTGCCACAACTGCCCCAGATCGGACAGGAACTGTCCGGGATCGACCGTCACCCCGAGCTTGGTGTCGAAGGTCTGCCGTCCCGGCTTCACCGCCAGGAACAACACCAGAACCACGGCCCAGAATCCCAGCAGCCAGCGCCGCGACCGGGGGCCCTCGGGAGGGCCCGCGCTGTTCGCGGTGGTGGGGATGGCTGCCGGGGGAGGAGCCTGGACCGTGGTCGTCATGGGGGACACCGCCGGAGGATGAGGAGGAGATTCCAGGTGGCTATCTCACGGAGACCGGGGACCTTGACGATCCACTCCGTGAGGAAGGGCCAGTAGCGGGAGCGGGCCGAGACGACCGTCAGATCGTCGCGGGCGCGCACCTGCCGCAGGGTCGTGCCGATGTGCACGGCGAACAGGTTCTCGCCGAGGGTGTGCTTGGCGGCCTTGCCGGTACGCCGCCGGTACCGCGCGCGGGCCCGCTCGGCACCCAGGTAGTGCCAGGGCGCCCACTCGTGACCGCCCCACGGGGACAGCCAGTTGGTGAACGACACATAGACCAGCCCGCCGGGCCGGGTCACCCGGGCCAGCTCGCTGAGAAACGTCTGGGGATCGGCGACATGCTCCAGCACGTTCGAGGTGAAGGTCACGTCCGCGACCCCGTCCCCGAGCGGCAGCAGATACCCGTCGGCGATCACGGAGCCCGGGGGCGGCTCGGCCCCCAGCTCACCGATGTCGGGCTCGAAGAGATAGGCATCCGCCCCACGCCGCCGGAACTCCTCGGTGAAGTACCCACTGCCACCACCGACATCGACGACGACACGTCCGGCGACGGCTCCGTAATGCGCCTCGACTTGATCGACGGCGTCACGGGCGAGCAGCGAGTAGCACTTCTCGGGCTCCTCCTGCTCACGAAGAAAGGCCAGAAAGAGGGCGAGGGAGCGCCGAAAGGAGGGGTCTCTGTGATGCCGCTGAGGACCGTCGCCCTGATAGGGGCGCGGGGCCGTGACATGTGCGGCTCCGCCGCGTGGGCGCGACAAGCCACGACGCACCCGCACTCGAAACACATCGTCACCCCCCCACCGCATAGCCGCCCCTCCCCAACCGATACGCCTCCCCGGCAACCGCCCGAAACCCCTGAACGGTCCGCCCCCACCGAAACCCCGAGGCCAGCGAGAACGCCGCCTCCGCCAACGCCGCGCGGCGCTCCGCGGACAAGGCCAACGAACACCACGCCGCGGCGAACGAGGACTCCCCCCGGGCCAGCACCCCCGTCTCCCCGTCCACGACGGAGTCCCGAAGCCCCGGCACGTCGAACGCGACCGTCGGCGTCCGCCGAGCCGCCGCCTCGGTCACCACCAGCCCCCACCCCTCCACGGCGGACGGATGCAGCAGCAGCCACGCCGCGCACAGCAGCCGGTGCTTCTCGGCCTCGGAGACATGCCCGGTGAACTCGACACCGGGCCCGGCGAGCCGTTCCAGCCGCTCGCGTTCGGGCCCGTCGCCGACGATCAGCAGCCGCCCGCCGGTGACCGGGCGCACGCGTTCCCACAGCCGCAGCAGCAGATCGACGCGCTTGTACTCGACGAGGCGTCCGACGGCCACGAACAGCGGCTCGGGGGAACGCGCGGCGTATGGGCCGGGTTCCGCGACGCCGTTGTGCACGACCCGGATGCGGTCGTGGGCCACGCCGAGCGCGTGCAGCGCCTGCGCGGTGGACGGGGACACGGCGACCAGCAGGCTGTTGTGCCGTACCGCTCCGCTCAGCGCCCAGTGCTCCAGCCGCCGGCCCAGGCGGGCGGCCGGGGCCAGGGGGCCGCCGAACCGCATGCCCCACAGGTCGCTGTGGACATGGTTGACCAGGCACATGGTCGGCCCGCGATGCCACAGGGGGGCGAGGTAGGGCATGCCGTTGCAGACCTCCACCAGCAGATCGGTCTCGCCGACCTCGCGGGCGAACACGGACCGGGCGCGCAGGTAGTGGCCGTAGGCGCCGCCCGCCGACACCGTCCGGTAGGCGGGCAGCGGGGAGGCGGGCCCGCCGCACACCAGGGTGACCTGGTGGCCGAGGCGGGTCAGTCCGTCGGCGAGCCGGTCGACCAGCAGCTCGGAGCCGCCGGCGGCCGGATTGCCGAGGTCGCGATGGGCGAGGAAGGTGATGCGCCGCGGCACCGCGAGGGGGGCCACGGTGTGCTGCGGCCGGGAAAGCGTGGCACGCGGCGGGGACGGCACGTGCTGGGGCATGGGAGCTCCAACTCGTCAGGGTGCGGTACTCGGTGGGGGAACGCGGAGAACGTGATGCGGGGGATCGGGGGGATACGGGACGTGCCTTCTGGGAGTCGACTGTGAACGGAGTGTGCGGGGGTGGGGTGGCACAGTTTTCGCTTACACGTTCCGTACGGCTACTCACGGAGGTGACAATTTCGGGGCCCGGGGGAGCTGACGTCATGTCATTTCATGAGCGTCGGGAGGTATGGCCTCTTGACGGCACGTGCACACGCATCAACACTGACTCCGACAGGCAGGGGTGGGACGACCTCAGGACCAGAGAGGCTGACCCTGCGATGTCCAGACTGCTCGCCGCATCACTGACCGTCGTGGCCGCCGCCGTGCTAGCCGTGGCCGCCGCGTTCGGCGTCGTCGCGCTGCTCGAAGCCACGCCCGAGCAACCGAACACACCACTGATCACCTACGAGCAAGCAGGTCAGGGGAGCTGAGCCGTGACCACCCGCCCGGCCGTCGCCCCCGCCCTCACCCCCCGCTCCGCCTGGCACGACGTACCGCGCTTCCAGGTGCGCCGGTTCGCGTCGATCGCCCTGGCCGAGGCCCCCGGCCTGGCCGAGGACATCATGCGGGAGATCCGCCGCGAGTACCCGCATCTGCCCGTCGTGCTGGACGAGAACGGCGAGCCGATGGCGCTGGTCGGCATCCGCCGCGCCATCGAGGTGTTCGTCCAGCACCTGGAGAAGTCCGAGGGCCGCCCCACGGTCCCGCCGGGCGTCTTCCACGACTTCGGCCGGGGCGAGGGCCTGGGCGGGCGCAGCCTGGACTCGCTCCAGGCCGTCTACCGCATGGGCGTACGCCTGGCCTGGCGCCGCTTCGCCGACATCGGGCAGCGCGTGGAGATCCCGCCACCGGCGATGTACGAGCTGGTGGACGCGGGGTACGAGTATCTCGACGGCCTGGTCGACCAGTCGGTACGGGGGTACGCCGAGGCCGCGGCCCGGCAGGCCGGGGAACGCCTGCGCCTCCAGCGCCGCCTGATGGAACTCCTCCTCGTCGAACGTCACCGGGGTGACCCGGCCGAGGCGCTCGCGGAGCGGGCCGCGCGGATCGGCTGGCCGCTGCCGCGGAAGGTGGCCGTGGGGGTGCTGCTGCGCCCGGCGCGGGAGGCGGTGGCGCCGGCCGTCGGTCAGGGCGTGCTGCTGGACATGGAGTACGAACAGCCGCGCATGGTGGTGCCCGAACCGGGGGCCGCCGGGCGCAATGAGCTGCTGCACCGGGCGCTCGCCGGGTGGGCGGGGGCGATCGGGCCGCCGGTCGCGCTGGCCGACGCGGCGAAGTCGCTGCGCTGGGCGGAGGCGGCGGTACGGCTCATGGAGCGGGGGTTGCTGCCGGCCGGGGAGGTGCTGTTCTGCGCCGAGCACACCGAGGCACTGGTCCTGCTCCAGCCCGAGGAACTGATCGACGACCTCGCCCTGCGGGCGCTGGCGCCCCTGGTGCACTGCGGCCCGACCCATGGCCGCCGCCTGGCGGAAACCCTGCTGGCCTGGCTGGAGACGCGGGGCGGGGCTCCCGAGGTGGCGTCCCGGCTGGGCGTCCATCCCCAGACCGTCCGCTACCGCCTGCGCCAGATCCGTGAACTGTGGGGCGACGAGATAGACAACCCGGACCGCCGCTTCGAACTGGAGCTGGTGCTGCGGGCGCAGCGGCTGCGGGGCCGACTCGGCGAGTCGTAGCTGCCGCCGGCTTGGGGCTGCGGCGGCGGTTGTTCGGCTGCGGGTGGGTGGGGGCTGGTCGCGCAGTTCCCCGCGCCCCTGGGGGCGTTGGCGTGCCGCCGGTGCGGTGTCAGGCTGCGGGCAGTTGCCTTGTCGCTGCGGGTGGGTGGGGGCTGGTCGCGCAGTTCCCCGCGCCCCTTGGGGCGTTGGCGTGCCGCCGGTGCCCCGCTAGCCCGCGAGCAGCCGCCCCGCCCCCCGTCAGACCGCAAGCAACCGTGCAGCCCCCCGTCAGACCGCAAGCAACCGTGCAGCCCCCCGTCAATCCGCGGGCAATCGTGCCGCCCCCGTCAAACCGCGGGCAGTCGCCCCGGGCGCTCCGTTGGTCCGTGGGTAATCGTGCCTCCCCCAGAGGGACCCCCGGGCGGCACGGGTGGGTGCGGGCGGCACCCTGTTCTCGCCGGGCTGCGCATCCTGCCCCGGTCACCCGCACCCACCCGCGCGCTCAACGACCCGCGCCCTCGTCCCCCGCCCCGGCAACCCCCGTGCGGTCCAGCGCGCGCAGCACCCCCCGCTCCTCAGGGGTCAGCGGCGGTCCCGCCAGGGGCGGCAGGGGTGAGCCCAGCGTCGCTGCCAGTACCGCGCCCGGGCGGAGCAAGCGGGCCGGGCCCGCCGTCATGCTGGTGACATCCCACAGTGCGGACGCCGCTACGTACGACCCCGTCGCCGCCCCGGTCAGGCGGCGCGAGTACGCCGCTGCCAGGCGGTCGGCGAACCCGGGGCCACCGCCACGCGCCTCCGGGTACCAGACGTCCTGGCTGACGGCCATCGTCCAGGCGGCGTCCACCGTCCGGGCCACCCCCCGCTGCACCCGCCGCGCCAGCTCCGGCGCCGTGAGCCCCGTACGCCGTACCTCCTCCGACAGCACCCGCGCGCCGAACGCGGCGACCGACATGCCCTGCCCGTACGCCGGGTTGAAGGTGGCGACCGCGTCGCCGAGGACCACGAAACCCTCGGGCCAGCGCCGTGCCTTCTCCAGGTACCGCCGGACATTGCTGGTGCTGTGGCCGATACGGACGTCCGTGAGCGGCTCGGCACCGGAGATCAGCCGGCCGACGATGGGATCGGGCAGATCGAGCGTGTACCGGAGGAACCCCTCCGGGTCGGCGGGCGGCTCACCGCCCCGGGTACCGGCGAGGCTCACCATCCAGCGGTCCCCCTCGATCGGCAGCACCATCCCGCTGCGCCCGGGCCGGGACGCGTACGGGTCGGCCTGCACCATGGTGAGCGGGAAGCGCTCCGCGCCGGGCGGGGTCCGGTAGACGCGTGTGGCGTTGACCAGCCCGGCGTCCACGGTCCGCTCGGTGATCCCGGAGATCCCGATCAGTTCGAGCCAGTTCAGCACCCGCGACCCACGCCCGCTCGCGTCGACCACCAGGTCCGCCGTGAGGTCCTCACCATCCTCGCCGGACCCCGACACCCGGACGCCCGTCACCCGGCCCCCGTCCCCCAGCAGCCCCTCCACCCGACCCCGGCGGATCTCCACCCGGGTGCTCTCCACGACGGCCTGCCGTACCGTCCAGTCCAGCAGCGCCCGGGTGCAGGTGATCATGTGCGGCCCTTCGTGCCGCCAGCGTCTGAGCCAGCCGTGCGGGGTGAGCGCCACCATGCCTCTGCCCAGGGATATCTCATGGGCGCCCGCGGCCAGCAGGGTCTTGCGCAGCCGCCCGCCCGGCACGAGTTCCTCCATCGCGGCGATGCCCCCGGCCATCAGCAGATGGGCGTGGTGTCCCTGCGGCAGCCCCCGGCGCTGCTCCGGCCCCTCGGGCAGCTCGTCGCGGTCCAGCACCAGCACCTCGTCCACGACGCCGTCCAGGGCCGCCGCGGCCAGCATGCCCGCCAGCCCGGCACCGATGACGACAGCTCTACGCGACATGGGACGCGACATGGGACTCCTTAAGGATCAGAATCAGCCATGGTTGAAGCCATGGGAAGTCCTCACGGTACCTTCGCGCGCTGTGTCGGAGACCGGTGACTGCCGTACGGCGTGGGCCAGTTCGACCAACCCGCTGCTGTCGGAGACCTCGGTGGCGTAGAGCCGGTACGTACTCGGTGGTTCCAGCGGCTGCTCCCGCGCGGCGGCCCGCCGCGCGGCATCCGTGAGCATCGCCGCCTCCGCGGTCATCCGCGCCTCGTGCGCCGAGCGCCCGGCCCGCACCGCGCTGTCCCGGACCCGCTCGCGCACGCCGTCGTCGAAGTAGGGCGCGAGCGCCAGCAGCGCGTCATGGATGGCGACCTCACGCCAGTGCAGCCGCTGCCGCGGCGACTGCCACCAGCCGCCCGGCGGCCGAGGCGCGACGGAGACCGACCGCACCCGCGTCCACAGGGGCCGCAGCCTGCGGTGGTCGCCGAGACAGCGCCAGTGCGCGCGGGCCGGCGGCAGCAGCCGGGGCAGGGTGAAGCCCGCCGAGCACAGCAGCGCGGCGAGGGAGGCCATCGGCGGGGCCAGCGACGTGGACAGGAAGTCGAGGTCGCCGCCCGCCCAGCGCGCCGCCACCGCCGTGTACTTGGCCAGCTGGAACCCCACCAGGTCCACCGCCGAGCCCGCCATGATCAGCAGCAGCCCGGTGCGCAGCAGCCCGGTGACCTCACGCAGCCACTTCAGGCACAGCGCGCACATCACCACCGTCGCCACACCGTGCCCGACCAGGTAGAGCACGGTCATCTCGCGCATGAACGGGGTGGTGGCGTAGTACGTGTCGAGGTCGGCGAGCCGCTCGACATCGGCGTCGGCGTGCACGAAGAGGACCACGATGACGACGATGAGCGCGCCGTAGGCGGTGACACAGCGCAGCACCGTCCGCCGGACCCGCTCGGGTGGCCCGCCCCGCCAGTGGATCAGCAGGATCAGCAGCGAGCAGCTGTACGCGGACAGCAGCCCGTAGGTCAGCGGCGCGCCGAAGTTGGGGACGCCCGTGAGGTCGTTGACCACGGCCAGCGTCATCGGGGCCGAGCAGACGAACACCAGGGCGCCCAGGGTGATGGACATACAGGTCGAGACGGTCAGCGGATTGCGCGTGGTGGCGCGGGGCCGCCGGAACAGCACCGCGGCGGCCAGGGCGAGCAGTGCCGCCGCGAGGTACACCACGAGGCTCATGCGCCGCGCCCCTCGCGCAGGCCCTCGCCGCCCCGCGGCTGCCCGCCCCACCCCCCGCTCAACGGCCCGGCCCCGGCCGCGTTGAGCGCGCCGGCCTGCGCCGCCGGAGCGGCCCCGTCGGCGGCGAGTGCGCCGAGGCGGGCGGCGGCGACGAGGGGGGAGGTGGCCAGGGCGCGGGCGATGGCGACCAGGGCGCCCGCGGCGGGGCCCTCGCCGGGCAGGCGTCCGGCGTCCGGGGGTGTGTCCCCGCCGCGTTCGTCGTGGGCGGCGGCGGCGATGACGGCCGCCCAGGCGGTGGCCTCGGCCCGCCGGGGATCGCCGGTGGCCCGCAGTTCGGCGTCGAGGGCGCGGTCGTACAGCACCCGGTCGAAGAACGCGTCCAGATAGCTGAGCGCGTTGTGGATGCTGGTCTGACGCCACATCAGCCGGGTGCCGGGCGCCGCCCAGCGCGGGCGGGCCAGCCGCAGCGACCGCCGGGTGAGCACATCGTCGAGTTCGCGTTCCAGCGGGGCGAGCCGGGCGTACGTGCGCCAGGACGCGAGCCAGCGGGTCAGCGCGGGCCCGGCCAGCGGGATCAGTACACCGACGGAGGTGACGAAGGCGCCCAGACCGGCCGCCGCGCGCGAGACGTCGGTGTCCAGCGCGGACCAGTCGTGGCCGAACCAGCGGGCCGCGACCGCGGCGAGCTTGGAGAGGCTGTAGCCCGAGGCGCACAGGGTGCCCATGCCGAGGATGATCAGCCCGGCGCGCAGCCAGCCGTGCACCTGGCGGGCCCAGCGCAGCGACGAGACGGTGGTGAAAGCGACCGCGACGAGATGCGCGACCAGGTACAGCACGATCATCTCGGCGATGAAGGGGGTGGTGGCGTAGTACGTGTCGAGGTCGGTGCGGCGCTCCACGGGGGCCTCGCCCAGCGCGAACGTCACGGCGATGCCGAGCACCACGAACGCGTAGGCGACGATCCAGCGCCGGGAGATCCGGTGCGTTCGGGGCCCGCCCCGCCAGCACACCACCAGCACCTGGGAGGCCGCGCTGTACGCGGTGATCGTCGCGTACGTCATCGGCGCGGCCAGGTTGGGTATCCCGCTCAGGTCGTTGATCGCGCCCACCGTGGGCGGCGCCCCGAGCACGAAGGACAGCCCGGCCAGGGCCAGAACCGCGCAGATCGCCCGCAGAAAGGGGTCCTGGGGGTGACGGAGCAGGTCCGGCAGCTTCACCGCGAGGCCGAGCCACAGCATCGCGCAGCTGATGTAGTTGACGAGGCCGCTCATCCCCGGTTCCCCCGGTAGTTGAGGGCCGCCCCGATCCGTCCGGCGAGCCCCGCCGGGCCGTCGTCGCCGTCCGGGTCGGGGGCGGGCGGCGACTCCAGCAGGGTGCGCAGCCGCTGCCCCATCAGCATGCCGAACCGGTCGGCCTCCTGCTCCTCCGCGAGACAGAAGTCGGTGCGCAGCGCGGCCGGGGCGTCAGCGGTCGCCGCCGGGTGGGGTTCGCGGTGCATGTGCCACACCTCGTGGCAGAAGATCACGATCTGGTGCCAGACGGCGGCCCGCCGGTCGACCACGATGTCGTCGCGGGCCTCCCGGTTCAGCCACAGCCCGCTGGCGGTGTGCGGCGGGAACACCTCCCGGTGCAGCACGACCTCGCGCCCCCGCCACTGCCCGACGGCGGTGACCAGTGCGGCGAACAGGGCCTCGGGGTCGGCCGGCGCGGGTGCCGGCAGGGACGCGATGAGGGCGTCGGCGAGCCGGCGCATCTCCTTCTTCGTACGCACGTTTCTTCCCCGGGGTCGTCTGGTCGTTCGGCGTCGCTGTGGTGGTGGGGTCACTCATGGCGGAAGGTTCCGCCTGGCTCCGTCACGCTCCGCGCGGGGGCGATGGTGCGCGAGCGTACCCCCGCGAGAGCGCGGACGAGGGGGCGCCGCCGCGGTCTCCGGGCCACCGCGGCGATCTCCCGGAGCGGATCGACGACGTCCTTCCGACGGCGAATCACGGCACCGAGCCCGGTGGCGGCGACCACCCGCCCGCACCCGCCCCCGAGCACCCGGCCGCCACCAAGCCGTGGGGCGCGGGTGGGTGTCGGCGGCAGCGGATTGCCGTCGGGCGTCGGCGACCGTGGGTCGCGCGCGGGCGTTGGCGACCGCGGGTCGCGGCCGGGTGGCGACAGCCGTGGGTCGCGCGCGGGCGTCGGCAATTGCGGGTCGCGCGTGGGCGTAGGCGGCAGCGGGCTGCGGCCGGCCGGCGACAGCCATTCGTCTCGGGCGGGCGGCGGCGACTGCCGGTCGCGGGCGGGTGACGGCAGTTGGTCGTGCGTGGGCGGCAGCGATTGCGAGGCAGGGGTGGGTGGCGACAGTTGGTCCTGCGCGGGCGGCAGCGATTGCGAGGCACGGGTGGGTGGCAACGGCCGTGGGTCTTGGTCGGGCGGCGGCGGCAGTCGGTTGAGGGAAGGCGTCGGCGACTGCGGGGCGCGGGCGGGGCGGTGTGGTCCCGGGTCCTTCCGGAGCCGTGGGACGGCGGGCGTCTCGGTCGCCGACACGACGAACGGCACGGGCGTGGTGGTCCGGGCGGACGGGCCGTGCGACTCGCCCGTGAGGGCGGTGGGATCCAGCGCGAGCGCGCCCGCGATGCTCATCGGACCCCCTTCTCACCGCCGTCCGGCAGGTTGTCCGAGGTTACGCGGCTGGAAGTGTCCGCGTCACGCGCGTGGCCCCCGATGACCGGCCCACCGCCAACGGTACGGCCGGAAAGCGCCGTTGCCCGGACGGCCCGGTTCCGTGCCGGATACGGAGCTGAGCGGCCGGACAGGGGCGGCCGGAGCCGGGTCCCGCGCCCCGGTGGCCGTCGGCCGAACCCGGTCCCCGTACCCGGTCGGCCAGATGTCCTGTTCTCCCACCGGCAGCGCACCGCACCCGGCCGTGAACCCACCCCCCACACCGCACCGCCGGGCCGACGACGTGGCGTTCCGGCCAGTCACCGGCCAGCCACCGGTCAGTCACCGGCCGGGCCGCGGCGCACCGCACAATGGGCACATGAGGATCTCGGCTAGGGCGGACTACGCGGTGCGGGCGGTACTGGAACTCGCCGTGCGGGCGGGCGGTGACCCGGTGAAGGCGGAGACGGTCGCCGCCGTCCAGGACATCCCGCACAAGTTCCTGGAGGGCATCCTCGGCGATCTGCGGCGCGGCGGCATCGTGGAGAGCCGGCGCGGCGGGGGCGGCGGCTACCGTCTCGCCCGCGACGCCGCGAAGATCACGGTCGCGGACGTGATCCGCACGGTCGACGGCCCGATCGTCTCGGTCCGTGGCGAACGCCCCACGACCCTCACCTACACCGGCTCCGCGGAGCCGCTCCTCCCCCTGTGGATCGCGCTGCGCGCCAACGTCCGCAAGATCCTGGAGGGCGTCACGATCGCGGACATCGCGGGCGCGTCCCTGCCGGAGCCGGTCCGGGAACTGGCGGCGGACCCGGCGTCCTGGATCAATCCGTGACCGGCGCCGGGCCGCGCATTGGTAGCGTCGGAGACGTCCCGCCGCGCCCGCCGGGCCGGCGTGCCGACCGACCGAGAGAGACCTGATGCCTCCGACGATCCGCAGGGCCGTGATTCCCGCCGCAGGGCTCGGTTCCCGTCTGCTGCCGCTGACCAAGGCGACCCCGAAGGAGATGCTGCCGGTCGGTGACAAGCCGGTCATCGAGCACACCGTGCGGGAGCTGGTGAACTCCGGCATCACCGACATCACGATCGTCGTCAGCGGGGGCAAGTCCCTGATCCAGGACCACTTCCGGCCCAACCCGGGCCTGGTGGACCAGTTGCGCGCCGACGGCAAGACGGCGTACGCGGACGCGGTGGAGGAGGTCGCCGGGCTGGCCCGCAGCGGCCACATCACCTACCTCGACCAGTACGGCCCGTACGGCAACGGCACCCCCGTACTGAACGCCGCGCGGTCCTTCGGCGACGAGCCCGTCCTGGTGCTGTGGCCGGACGACGTGTTCGTGGCGGAGGTGCCGCGCGCCCAGCAGCTGATCCGCGCCTATGAGCAGACGGGCTGCCCGGTGCTGGCGCTGCTGCCGATGGACCGGGGCGAGTCCCAGCGCTACGGCGTGCCGATCGTGAAGGAGGACCTGGGCGGCGGACAGCTCCGCATCACCGGACTGGTGGAGAAGCCCAAGCCCACCGACGCGCCCTCCGCGTACGCGGCCATCGGCGGCTATGTCATCACGCCGGGCATCGTGGACGAACTGCGCGAGCAGACCCGCCGCTGGTACGAGACCCGGGAGAAGGGCAAGCCGGTCGGCGAGGTCTATCTGACCGACGCGATCAACGCGTACGCCGCCAGCCGCGCGGTCTACGGCCAGGTCATCAGCGGCACGTGGTACGACACCGGCAACCCCGCCGACTATCTGGTGGCCCAGATGGCCCACGCCCTGGCCCACCCCGAGTACGGCCCGCTCCTGCGGGACCTGGTGCACCGGCTGGACAGCCCGGCGCCCGCCGACGACTGAGCCCTCGGCGGGCGACCGAGCCGCCGGACGGCGGTGGCAGCGGCTAGCGGGACGTCCGCGCTCGCAGCCGGCCACTACCGCCGGACGGCACCCGGCCTCAGTTCCAGCCGATCACCTCGAAGTCCTCGTTCACGAACACGTGGTGCGGCCAGTTCACGCTGATGTTGTGGACCTCGTACTCACCGTTGGCCAGCTCCACCACCCGGTCGTTGACCCCGCCGGGGACGACCTCCTGCGCGGCCTTGACCGCCTTGTCGGCCACCGTGCCGCTGAGGATGGTGCCCTCGCCCTCGGTGTACGCGGGGATCTCGCCCACCGACTGGTCGGGCGACGGGGTGCCCTTCTGGAACTCGATCACCCCGGCCGCCTCGGCGGCGGCCACTCCGCCGTCGCCGTTGGGCTGGACCGTGACCTTGGTGGCGTCGATGGTCGCGCTGTCGACCGTGCCCAGCACCAGGACGCTCTCGCCCGTCTTCACCACCTTCTCGGTCGCGCTCCGGCTGCCCTTCGCGTACCGGGTGGACGACGACTCGGTCACGGTGACCGTCACGCCCGTCGCCGTCGTGAAGGTGAAGCCGTGTTTCGAGGTCGTCGCGACGATGCCCGTCGCACCGCCCGCCGACGGGTCCGCCACCGCGCCGCCTTCCGGCGCGGTGGGCGTCGGGGACGGGGTGACATCCGCCAGCACCGCCGAGGTCGTGCTGCCGGACGGCGCCGCGGACGCCGCCGACGTACCGGCGAATCCGGCAACCGCGCAGGTCAGCCCGGCGGCGACGATCGCTCCGCCGGTCCTCCTGGTCAGCAACCGGCGTGCGCGCGGGGGGCGTACGCGCACGTCGGTCGTCGTGGTTGCCGGCGCCGACTGCGCCGGGGTGGCGTTGGTCGGGTCGTAGTCGTTCATCGGGTCTCTCCTTCGTGGATACCCCCGGCTTGAGCCGGGGGAGGAAACGAAGCTCCTGCGGAGCGGGGCAGGGAAAGCCGGTTCGCCGCCAGGGCGTACCGGCGTCCCCCCACTACCCGCACCTCGTCACAAGCTGGTGGGGTAGTGTGTGAGCCGTGAGGGCTACCCATGTGAAGCGGGCGTTCAAGTACCGCTTCTGTCCGACCGATGCGCAGGCAGCGGAGCTGTCGCGCACGTTCGGCTGTGTGCGGAAGGTCTACAACCTGGCTCTCGCCGCACGCACGCAGGCGTGGGCGCGGCAGGAGCGGGTGAACTACAAC